>QMQC01000018.1 GCA_003648875.1 Actinomycetota bacterium | reverse complement strand
GTGTAGAAGAGATGCGCCCCGTCGCTCGACCACGCCAATCCGTATCGACACTCCCTCAGGACGTCCGGAAGGTTCTGCTGGGTCGCTATCTCACGAATTCGAGTCGTGTAGCTCTCCGCACCCGTGGTGTCGACGGAGTAGGCAACGAGACGATGATCAGAGCTGACGGAGAAATTGCCGAGCCGGAAGTAGTCGTTGCCCTCTGCCTCAGCGTTCTCATCAAGTACGAGTTCGGAGGCACCATCGGGACCGCCGCGCATCCGTAGCCTGATCGCATAGGACTTGCCTTCCTCGGTACGCGTTGCGTACCAGTAATCGCCTTTCTGTGCCGGAACGGCAAGATCAGTCTCCTGGGTGCGGTACTTGATCTCGGAGAAGATCTCCTCCTGCAGACCCGAGGTTGGCTCGAGGATCGCCGACGCGTACTCGTTCTCGGCTTCGATGTGGCTGAGGACCTCGGAATCTGTCTTGTCCCTCAGCCAGAACCATGGGTCCTCGACCGTGGATCCGTGAAGTGAGCGGGAATGTGGCTTCTTGGGAGCTTTGGGTGCAGTGGGTGCGAGCATCGCACAACGGTAACCCAAGGGGAGGACCTGCACTAGCGTCACGAGACATGGAACTCACGATCGCTGTATTCGGCGCATCCCGATCGGCCGAAGGTGACGGCCACTACGAGGCTGCAACTCGCTGCGGACGGCTGCTGGCACATGCGGGATTTGCGGTTGCCACCGGTGGCTACTCGGGAGCGATGGAGGCGGTCAGTCGCGGCGCAAAGGATGCGGGCGGTCACGTCGTCGGCGTCACGGCGCCGTCGGTCTTCCCTGATCGGGCAAGGGCAAACGACCATCTCACAACGGAAACGCCAGCAGCCTCCCTCGTTGAGAGAATCGGCCTCCTCGCCGACGGCACCGCTGGATCGATCGCACTGTGGGGCAGTCTCGGTACCGCTGCGGAGCTGATCGTGGCCTGGAATCTGGCGTACGTTGCACCATTCTCAAACGCAAATCCGAAACCGATCATCGCCGTAGGCGAACCGTGGATCAGTCTGATACCACATCTTGAGACTGAACTGTCCACAACGCCCGGACTGGTCACAACCGTGGGAAACGTCGACGTGGCTGTTCAGGAAATGGTCAGACGACTCTCGATCAAATAGCACTTGCCGGTTCGTCGTCCTCGACCGCTGACCACATTGCAGCACCGGTCGCAACCATTGCGAGACCGATGAGGACGAGAACCGCTGCACTCAACAAGAGGGATCTCGCGAATTCCGTGTACGCACTCGCCATGAGAACTTCCACGGGTTGTCGACCGACATCCCTGATCGCAAGCCACCTGCCACCGGGGACCAGCAACGCAGACGCAAACCCAGCGAACACGAACGCCGCACCAACCAGCACCACAACGATCTCCCTTCGCCTCACATACCAAATCAGGAAGACCGTGAGCACAACCGCGCCGGCGATCGCCACGAAGCGAGCGGTGCCGGCCCACTCTGCGTGCAGGGAGAGATCCGGAAGTGCCCCGGTCCCGAGAACCTCAATCGAAACGAACCAATCGTCAACCACCAGATCAGCCAATCGCGGCGCAATCGCCCCGAGCGGAGCCAGGATCACCTCACGGTATTCCTTGAGGTTGATCACGACCGCATCCTGATTCCCGGTAACAATCGCTTCGTGCACGTCAACTCCCACGGACGTGACAACCTCGCTGAGCGCCGGAGTGGCCAAGAGATCTGAGAACATCCCGACAAGATTCGATTCGACGACGATCAGGAGTGGGTATCCCTCCACGAGCCGATCGACGATCAGCTCACTCATGGCGTCCCTTGACTTCTCCTTGCCAAGCGCTGCAACGGTCGAATCAACGAAGTGCTCGGGGTCCACGATCTCTCGGTCAAACCACCAGGCGAAGTTCCCAACGTACATGAGCATCCCAAGCAACGCGGTGAGAAGGATCGCAATCGGGCGTGTCAAACTCTCGATCCTCCGCATCGGCCTTGGACGGCGAACAGTAGACGGTTGACAGACCGGCTACTGGTTCTCCACCATCGCCCACAGCACATCTCGCACATCGATGATCCCAAGGAGCACGCCCTCTGACATCACCGGGAGGTGGCGGTAGCCGGTTTCGAGCATCCAGGCTGCTGCGTCGCTGATACGAGTGTCGGGGTCGACAACGTCTGGTGCCTCTGTCATGCAGGTTGAGACCGCTTCGTGCGGCCCACACCCCCTTGCGAGGGCCATTGCGAGATCGCGGTCAGTGCAGATCCCAACCAAGCCCGTACGGTCCACGACAGCGACCGCTCCGACCTCACGACCGGCCATGGCCCGGGCAACATCCATCAGAGTTGCCTCGGGGCCGACGATCTCCGCTTCACCCCCAACAAGTGCCGCAAGGCGCATGTTCAACCTCCATGGATAACGCTACCCCACACGGACGCCAGACGCCAGACGCCAGAATCGGACCACGGCCTCAGGAAGCGAAGCGACCGATCGGTTTGTCGGAAGCTCTGCTAGATCAAGTCCTGTTCCCGAATTCCGAAGCTCGGGTGACGCAGGCGACACAAAGCGAGCTTCTCGAGCTGGCGAATTCGCTCGCGGGTGAGATTGAACTCCTCGCCGATCTCCTCAAGAGTTCGGGGGATGCCGTCGTAGAACCCGTACCGAAGAGCAAGGATCCGACCCTCGCGCATTGGAAGTCTCTCGATCGATTTGCGAAGCGAGTTCGCGACATCGAGCTCCTCCGTGACCCTGACCGGATCCGCGGCATCCTCGTCCTCGATGAAATCACCCAGTTGCGCGCCGTCCTCACCGATCGGTTGTTCAAGGCTGACCGTGTCGGCAACCGCAAGGGCAAGCTCCACTTTGGAAACCTCGACGCCGGCCTCTTCCGCGATCTCGGCAGGTTTCGGGTCTCGACCAAGTTCTGCCTTGAGGGATGCCTGGGCAGCTCGTACCGCGGCGAGTGTGTCATGGAGGTGGACGGGAATCCTCACCGTTCGTGACTTGTCAGCTATGGCACGGGTGATCGCCTGACGAATCCACCATGTTGCGTACGTCGAAAACTTGAAACCCTTGCGCCAATCGAACTTCTCGACTGCACGGATCAACCCAAGATTGCCCTCCTGGATCAGATCGAGGAAGTCGATGCCCGACGTGTTGGCATATCGTCTGGCGTTTGCCACCACGAGCCTGAGGTTGGCGGTGAGGAATGCATCCTTCGCTTCTGCGCCGCGACGCACCTGCCGCTTCAGGAGGATCTGCTCGCCCTTGGTCTTGAAGTCACCGGCTTCGAGGCGCTCCTCGGCTGCCTGGCCTGCTTCGATCTTCTGGGCGTAGTCAACCTCGTTCTCGGCAGTGAGCAGTTCGAACTCGCCGATCGATGTGAGATATTGGCTGACGAGGTCTGTTGTGAGACGGCCACGGTCGTCCGTGAGTTTGGATCGCTCGCGATCCTTGACAGATCGGCTGAGCGTGTCGCGATCCATCCGCTCCTTGGCCTCTTCGCGTTCACGCACGGCCCTGTTGACGATTGACCTACGGGGCTTGGAACTGGTCGTCATCCCGTCTCCTCCAACAGATCGATGGTCGTCTTCAATGGCGGACATGCGGTCAGTCGTCTGGAAGTGCCGGATCCACCCATCCGGTGCGTGCACATCAATATCACACAGTCACCAACGTTTGTGAACCCCTTTTCTTCACTGGCGGAAGGTAGGGAGTTCCCGCAGCTACCGGCAGATAACCCGACCGGTGCCATCGGGGGCGCCAGACGCAGTCCCTCCGGATGGCGAACACCACCGGAAGAGCAAAATGCAAAGCTTTGAATGACATGTGCGCCGGAAGAAGGTATAATTCCGTAGTAAGCGAATTAGGAAATAGAGAAGGTAGATCCGGGGCCACTATGCGACTGGAACTCACGAAGAAGACAGACCTCGCGTTCAAAGCACTCGAGTTCATCGGAGAGTCAGGTGACAACAGGATCACAGGGATCGTCCTCGCCAAGAATCTCGGGATCACGACGCAGTACCTCCCCCATATCATGGCGCCCCTCACCCGCGCAGGATGGGTCGCATCCACCTCCGGCCCAAAGGGCGGATACACCATCAGCACCGATCTGACGGACATCACCCTTCTCGATCTCGTGGAGGCCGTCGAAGGTGAAGTTGATGACGCGCGCTGTCTCCATCTTGGGCCAAGACACGACACGAACGATCACTGTGCCCTCCACGAGCCTTGGATTCGGGCACGCACCGCCCTCCTCAGTGAGCTCGACAACAGCAACCTCGCTGAAATGATCGTGGCTTCCCGGTAGACGTCTCATTTCAGACACGAAATGGGCGGATCTGAACTCTATCCATTCCTCGATTTGGTGTTGCATCTACGAGTTGGTAACATTACATAGTCCGATAGTCAGGAATTAGGGGACTAAGGAATCTCGATGCAGCTTGAATTCACGCGAAAATCCGAATTGGCACTGCGAGCACTGGGCATCATCTCGCGCACCTCGGAGGGATTCGTCAACGGACCCGAGATCGCGAACGCGCTGTCGATCTCGCCCCACTACCTCACAACCGTCATGGCTCCGCTGTCGCGAGCAGGTTGGGTGCGCTCAGCCACAGGGCCAACAGGCGGGTACAGGCTTTCAACTGACATCTCGAATTACAGCGTCCTCGACCTCGTCGAATCCATCGAAGGGGCCATTGACAAGGAAAGCTGTATGCACGGGGACCTCATGCGCCCGATCCAGGAACCATGCGCTCTACATGAACCATGGACTCGGGCACGTGAGGCCCTATTGAAAGAGCTGGAGACCGCGAACCTCGCAGAGGTTCTCGGTCTCCAGCCCTAGAGAGGGAGAATAGCAATGAGTCGAAGATCCGGCACGCCGTGGTGGCGTCACCGTTCCATTCTGATGGCGGTGGCAGCGATCGCTGTCCTTGCTTTGGTGCTGCAAGCCTGCACCTCAGGAGGCACATCGGATTCAGCGTCAGCGGACGAAATCAATACGAGAAGAGAAACAGCGGGACTTCAACCGCTCAGCGACGACCAGCTGCTCGCAGCTGGCATGACGTATCTGCCATCGGGTGAACATGATCCATACATCATGCTTGCCTCTGGAGGACAATCCGGTCAGATGTTCGTGATCGGCGTACCTTCGATGCGGATCCTCAAAGAAGTCGCAGTGTTCACACCAGAACCCTGGCAGGGCTGGGGCTATGGAAACAAGAGCACCGAGGAGATTCTTGCCGCCGGCAACATCGACGGCAACGAGGTCAGCTGGGCGGATACACACCACCCTGCGATTTCGGAGACCGGAGGTGAATACGACGGCGAGTTCGTCTTCATCAACGACAAGGCCAACGCACGTGTCGCTGTGATCGATCTGAGGGACTTCGAGGTCAAGCAGATCATCAAGAACCCGATCGCGATCGTCGATCACGGTGGCACCAAGGTCACCCCTGACACTGACTGGGTGATCCAGGGTGGGCAGTACGCCACGCCGCATGGATGGGAGTATGCCCCCATCGAGACCTACGAGTCTGAGTACAAGGGCATGGTGACCTTCTGGAAGTTCGATCGCGCCAGCGGTCGAGTCCTTGAAGATCAATCCTTCGCCATGGAGCTGCCTCCGTACTGGCAAGACCTGTGCGATGCAGGCAAGCTCGTATCAGAAGGTTGGGTCTTCTGTGGATCGTTCAACACCGAACTCGCCACAGGCGCTGGTGAAGACGGATCCGGGGAGCATTTCGAGGCTGGCGCTTCGGCTCGTGACAGGGACTACCTGCATGTCATCAATCTGGACAAGGCTGTAGAGCTCGCTCAGGCCGGTAACACGTTCGACGTGAACGGGTTCCCCGTCATCGGCCTCCAGACGAGCATCGACGAAGGCCTGCTGTACTTCGTACCCGAGCCCAAGAGTCCGCATGGTTCGGACGTGGCCCCGAAGGGCGACTACATCGTCGTCTCAGGAAAGCTCGATCCGCACGTGACGATCTACTCGTTCGAGAAAATGATGGAGGCGATCGCGGACGAGAACTGGGAACTCGATCCGTATGGAGTGCCCGTTCTCGACTTCGACTCGGTCATGGAGGCACAGGTCGAAGTAGGCCTCGGACCGCTTCACACTGAGTTCGATGCAGACGGCTACGCCTACACGAGCATCTTCTTGGACAGCACAGTTGCGAAGTGGAGTCTCGGTGGCGACAACTATCGCGGCGATGACGGTTGGAAGCTTGAGGGCACCCTGCCCGTCCAGTACAACATTGGACACCTGGTCACTGCAGAAGGCGACACCGTGAGTCCTGATGGCGGCTATCTCGTAGCCTTGAACAAGTGGTCCATCGACCGCTTCTTCCCGCCAGGACCGCTGCTTCCACAGAACCTTCAGTTGGTGGATATCAGCCAGCCCAATGATGCAAATCCAGAAACCGGCGGCATGCAGGTGCTCTACGACATGCCACTCGGCATGGGTGAGCCGCATTACGCACAGATCATCAAGGCTGACAAGCTGAACGTCTTCGAGACGTACCCAGAGATCGGATGGGATCCAGGGACGATGTCCGTCGATCCGAATGCTCCGGTGGCTGGCAACGAACGGATCGAGCGCAACGGAGACACCGTCGAGATATGGATGACTGCTGTGCGCAGCCACTTCACACCCGACCACGTCAACATCAAGCAAGGTGATCATGTCATCTGGCACATCACGAACATCGACACGTCGTTCGACGCGACTCACGGTTTCGCAGTGCCGGGCTACAACATCAACCTGAGCCTTGAGCCAGGCGAGACGGCAACGGTCGAGTTCGAGGCAACCATGAATGGGACATTCCCCTTCTACTGCACCGAATTCTGCTCGGCGCTCCACCTCGAGATGGCCGGCTATTTCCTGATAGAACCAACCAGCTAGGGACAAGGACCATGTCAGCTACCGACCGGATTCTGGGGCCCCGTGTTTCACGGGAAGAGATGCACGAGCACGCAGAGCGATACCGACTGCCCTCGTGGCTGTTCATCTCAGCAGCAATGCTGCTGATGGTGTCACTATTGCTGCCCTACTGGGTTCTCAGGCTCAGTGCACCCCAGTTTCCGGAGGGGCTGACGGTCACAGCCTATGTCAACCGTCTCACCGGAGACGTTGGCGAACTGGAAGGGCTCAACCACTACGTGGGGTTGGGCTCGTTCCAGGACGCCGCAACATTTGAACGATCGATCGCGATTGCTGCGATCCTCGGACTCGCCGGACTGCTGGTCGCAGCACTTCTCATCCATTCACGCTGGGTGCTTGCGCTCGTTGTACCGGCACTCCTGTTTCCCATCGGCTTCATGATCGACCTGCAGTACTGGCTGTGGGACTTCGGGCACCATCTCGACCCTGCTGCTCCTCTTGCTGCAGCAGTCGGCGAATTCACCCCACCCATATTCGGACCCGCGGAGATCGCCCAATTCGACACTCTCGCGCTTCCGGGCTTCGGCCTCATCCTCGCGTTCCTGGCGAGTGCGCTTGTCGCGACCGGGCTCTACTACCACCGAAAGGCCTACAAACCTCTTATCGAAGCCCACACAAAGGCTGGCTGATGCACAGACTCTCTGCCGTCTTGATCCTCGCCATGGCATTCGCCCTGGTTCCGAACGCCTCAACGGCCCAGGTTGCGTCGATCGATCTTCAGACCATCATCGACGACGCAGCACCGGGGTCGATCATCGACCTTGCACCAGGCACGTACACCGGCGGGGCAACGATCAACAAGTCGCTGACCATCACTGGTCACGGATGGCCCGTCATCGATGGCGGTGGGAGCGGAACCGTCATCGAAGTATCCGCACCAGACGTGACCATCGAAAACGTTGTCATCCGCGCAAGCGGCGCTTCACTGGATCGCGAGGACAGCGGGATCTCGGTTCTGGCGCCGAGAGTGACCATCAGGAACAACCGCTTCGAGGACGTGCTGTTCGGCATCTTTCTTCGTACCGCACCAGACTCTTTGATCTCCAACAACATCGTCGGGGCCAAGGACGTCTTCATCGCCAATCGGGGCGACGGCATCAGACTCTGGGAGAGTCCTGGCTCGATAGTCGAGGGCAACAACATCGAGGGTGGGCGTGACACCGTGTTCTGGTTCACCGACCGTGTCGTTGTTCGCAACAACGAGATCTCCGACGGCCGCTACGGACTGCACTTCATGTACTCGGACGGCGCAACGATCGAAGGCAACATCTTGAGTTCGAACTCCGTTGGCGCCTTCATGATGTACAGCCGCGACGTGACGATTGCCAACAACGTCATGGCAGAGAACTCAGGTCCAAGTGGCTACGGACTTGGTCTGAAGGACATGGACAATTTCACTCTCAGTGGAAACCGTTTTGTGTCCAATCGGGTCGGCCTCTATCTGGACAACAGTCCTTCGTCAGCAGGTTCCGAGGGCTGGATCCTCGAGAACCTGTTCGCGTACAACCAGATCGGGGCGTCGTTCCTCCCCGCTGTGAAACACAACAGCTTCTCAGGGAACACATTCATCGACAACGTCGAACAGGTCGGCATCACATCATCCGGACGCTTCAGCGGGAATGCGTGGTCGGTTGACGGTCGGGGTAACTACTGGAGTGATTTCGCTGGTTATGACGCAGATGGTGATGGAATCGGGGATGTCAGCTATCGGGTCGACGACCTCTACAACACCCTCACAGACAAGTATCCCGACCTTGCATTCTTCAATGAGACACCTGCCTCGATGGCGATAGATCTGGCCGCTCAGATGTTCCCCGTACTGAGACCGGAGCCGATCATCGAAGACAGCCACCCCCTCGTGACAAGGCCGGAACTTGCTCCCGTTCACAGCCTCAACGGAGGATCCGGGTTCGGCCTCCTCATCGCTTCGCTTCTCATGCTCGCTGGCGGTGCCGCAGTGGCACTCCTCCCCTCGCGGCGCCGCCACAGTTCAAAGGGAAGGACGCTCGCATGATCGAAATACAACGCCTTACGAAACGCTACGGATCGACGGAAGTCGTGAAAGACTTCACACTCGACGTAGGTGCGGGCGAGTCCGTTGCCCTGTGGGGCCCAAACGGCGCAGGGAAGACCACTGTCGTTCGATGCATTCTCGGACTCGTGAAATACGAGGGCGTGATCACGGTCGACGGACTCGATGCACGGAGCCGGGGCAAGGCTGTGCGAGCTCTCATGGGCTATGTGCCACAAGAGCTGTCGTTCTACGACGAGATGACGGCGGACGATCTTCTCGATTACTCGGCGTCGCTGAGGGGGATCGGGCCAGATCGGGTGGACGAGGTCGCAGAGTTGGTCGACCTCACAGACCATCTCACCAAGAGGGTACGCGAACTCTCCGGCGGGTTGAAACAGCGTCTAGGCATAGCGACCGCGTTGCTTCCTGATCCCCCGATTCTCCTTCTCGATGAACCCACTTCAAACCTCGACGCAAGGTCTCGCGACGCTGCAATCGAGCTGCTCGAAGATCTCAGACGTGACGGTCGAACGCTGCTCGTCACTTCCCATCACATCGAAGAGGTCGCCATGCTCGTCGACAGAGTCGTTGCAATGGAGGACGGCAGGATCAACGTCATCTGTGGGCCAACCGATCTGGCTGAGAAGCTCGGACTCCGCGTGTGGCTTCATCTGATCCTGGCAAATGGATCAGCCGACAGAGCACTCGCAGTTCTCAATGAACAAGGGTTCAGCGCCAAGATGAACTCGAGAGGCGTTCTCGTCGAGGTCTCTGCTCAGGGAAAGGGTGACGCAGTCGCTGCTCTCCAGCACGCTGGCGTCGAGATCAAGGATCTGGAGGTGTGGCGATGACATCGGTTGCATCGATCGATAGCCCTGAGCGACCAGACCTCAGCACCATCGGAACGATTGCAGGCAAGGAGATACGCGACGCGATCCATAGCAGGTGGTTCTGGCTTTGGACCTTTGCATTTGCCGGGCTCGCAAGTTTCACGGCTGCCGTCGCTCTCCCTGGTTCCCAGGTCGCAGGCTTTGGCAACTTCGGACGCACTGCCGCCTCCCTTGTCGCCCTCGCTCAAATCATCGTGCCACTCATGGGCTTGACCCTTGGCGCATACTCGATCGCAGGGCAGAAGGAGAACGGGGCACTCCGGTTCCTGCTGAGTCATCCGATCTCGCGGACCGAGGCCTTTTGGGGGACCTACCTCGGTCTCGCTGCCTCACTGGCAGCTACCGTGTTCGGTGGATTCGGCATCGCCGGGATCATCACCGTTGCACAGGGTGGTGGAGTGAACGCGGACAGCTTCATACGGATAGCGATCCTGTCGTGGCTCCTTGCGGTATCCATGCTCGGTCTCGGAATGCTCATCTCCACATTCGCCGATCGTGCAAGTGCTGCTCTCGGCATTGCAATCTTCACGTGGCTCGGCTTTGCGTTCATCGGTGACCTCGGTGTCATAGGCACCTCGGTTGCGACGAGCCTTCCGACCTGGAGTCTCCTCCTTACCGCGGTGCTCAATCCCGTAGAGGCCTTCCGCCTCGCCTCACTGACGGCGTTCTCCGGGTCACTCGACGTACTCGGCCCCGCGGGTCGCTACGCCGTCGACACATTCGGGGACAACCTCGGATGGATGCTCTTTCTCGTCATGGGCGCGTGGGTGGTAGTTCCGACGATCCTGGCTTGGTGGCGATTCAATCGGATAGGAGATCTATGAAACAGACTGTCGCTGCACTCATCCTGCTGCTCACCGTTGCCCTCGCCGCTTGTACTGGAGCCGCAGCTGCCGAGGGATCTCCGGATATCAAATACGGCAGAGACATCTGTGTCCAGTGCGGCATGATCATCAGCGAGGAGAACCTCGCTGCGGCGTACACCGTCGATGACGGAACGGAGAAGATCTTCGATGATCTCGGGGGGCTACTACTCCATCAGCGGGCAACGGGTGACACGCTGGATCCAGAGCACACATGGGTACACGACTTCGAGACCGCAGAACTGGTCGACGTCGCAAACGCCTACTTCGTTGCTACGCTGTCGGTTTCCACCCCCATGGGACACAGCATTCTCGCCTTCAATGACGAGGAGCGAGCAGAGGCATTTGCCTCGAACGTGGACGGAGAGGTGATCCAATGGGATGTCGTGTTCGCAATGCCCGTACACGAAGGACTCGTCGGCGATCACCACATGGACATGGATATGGACGGCAACCCAACAGATCATGACCACTAGGAACAAAGGAAGAAGACGAATGAAGACGAACAAACTGATAACTCTCGTTGCTGTACTCGCTCTCGCCCTCGCCGCGTGCGGTGGCGGGAGCAGTGACAGTGACGGAAGTGATGCGACCGCACCGCCATCGAGTGGTGCAGGTGACGCGGTAGCAGGTGCCGACATCTACAAGGGAACGTGCACTGCGTGCCACGGTCCTGACCTCGCCGGTATCGAAGGGCTCGGTCTTCCCCTGGCCCCGAGCGAATTCGTGAGCTCAATGTCCGAGGCGGATCTTGCAGAGTTCATCGCCCAAGGTCGCCCGACAAGCGATCCGGACAACACGAGCGGCGTGGACATGCCGCCCAAGGGAGGTAACCCGTCTCTCGATGATCAGGATCTCCTCGACGTAGCGGCTTACCTACAGGCCCAGAACTAGAAGAGGCGGTACCGATGGGATCCCCCGTCGGGGACCCCATCGGTACTTCATCAACAAGGCGATTGCGTCACGTTCATCGCCCACAGTCCCTATATTGCCCCCTAACGAATTAAGGAAACCGTCATGCGCCTCGAGATGACGAAGAAATCTGACCTGGCACTCAAAGCCATGCGCTGCATAGGGGACGCTGAAGGCGAAACGATTGCAGGCAAGTCCCTCGCCGAGAAGCTCGGCATCACTACACATTACCTCCCTCAGGTGATTTCGCCTTTGGTCAAGGCCGGCTGGGTGTCATCCACACCGGGCCCTCGAGGCGGTTACCGGTTGCTTGCCTCGCTCGAGAAGGTCTCCGTTCTTGAAGTCATCGATGTCATAGAAGGCAGCATCAACGATCAGGGCTGTGTGCAGAGAGGGATCCCGTGTCCCGAGTTCGATCTTTGCGCCCTACACGAGCCGTGGCAGAAAGCCAAGGATGCGATGCTCATCGAGCTCGCGGCTGCATCGATCGAGGCCAACGTCAGGCCGTGCACCGGGAAGAGCTGACAGCTGAAAGCTCCAAAGACACGCTGTATTCGGACCTCATTCGTATCCTCAGGACCATGACAAACACCTCCTCGAACCTTCCGGTCTGCATCCACTGCGGAGCCCGGCGTCCGGCCGACGAGACGCTGTGCCCCAGCTGCGGCAAGCCATGGATCGACGTGAGCGTCAGCGACATGACTCCACCTACTGCGACTACGCCAGGCGTGGTACCTGTCGCCGCAGCCGACACGACCCAGGATTCGACTTCGATCCCTCCCCCACCACCAGAACTCGACGACACAGGAGAGTTCAGCTTCGAGGACTGGACTCTTCCACCCGAGCCGAAGTCCAGCAAGGCGAAGTGGCTCATACCGTTTGTGCTACTCGTCGCGGTTGCTGCTGTGTGGATGCTCGTGTTCGTCAACCGAGGCGGCACAGGATCTGGTGACACCGTCGCGGCGGGAGACACGACGACCACTCAGGCGACAACGACGACAAGTACCACCACAACGACGACAAGTACGACCACAACGACGACAAGTACGACCACAACCACCGTCCCGTATCCGCTTGCCGGCACGTGGCAGACGGTCGGTGATCCGATACCTGTCACCGAGCTCGGGCTCAAGGCCGCTGGCATCGGCCCGATCGCCCTCGGCTCCTCCATCGGGGAAGCTGCGGGAGCACTGGTTGCCAGCCTCGGAGAAGCTGACGCCGCAGGTCTCGACACAGACCTTTGTGCCTCCCACGAATGGTATTCGCTCCGTTGGAGCGATCTCGAAGCGATCTTTGACGGCTACGCCGACGACGCGAACTTCATCGCATACCGGTACGAGACAGCCGAATCTGGCACTCCGGATCCGGTTCTTGAGACACTGTCGGGGATTCGACTCGGTGATACCGTGGAAGCCCTCCAGAGC
>QMQC01000017.1 GCA_003648875.1 Actinomycetota bacterium | reverse complement strand
GAACATCCATACCCCGCCGGAGTCGACGACTGCGCAGCAGCTGCGAAGTGGTTGATCGATGAGGGAGAGTCGAAATTCGGCACCGACCGGTTCACGATCGGGGGCGAGTCGGCGGGTGCGAATCTCGTTGCTGCCACCTTGCTCAAGACGCGCAACGAGCTCGGCTACACCGACTGGCTCGGAGCGAACCTCGTCTATGGGTCGTATCTTCCTCACGGAACGCCATCCGTGCGGCATTGGACGACCCGAGGGCTCGTTCTCGAACCGGACACCATGACATGGTTCGGTGAGCACTATGTGGGAGGTAAGAAGATCGCGATGGACGATCCGGACTTCTCCCCCCTCTATGGCGAGCTTCACGACATGCCCCCCTCCCTGTTCTCCGTCGGGACATGGGATCCCCTGATCGACGACTCCCTGTTCATGGCGACACGCTGGCTCGCTGCTGGCAACGACACGGAGTTGGCGATATACCCAGGCGGTGTCCACGCATTCGACGCCTTTCCGACAACAATCGCAGCAACAGCAAGGGATCGAATGCACAGCTTCATAGCCGAAGCCGTGAATCGTGAGCTGTCGGGGGTCACTACCCTTCACCTACCGTGCTAGGTGGGGCACTAGGGGTGCCCTCTGTCCGAAATCCTCTTCATGCGGAGCTGAATCCCCGCCTGAGGGTGTGACGATGACGGGTCAGCGCCGGTTCGGTCGATGTTGATGGCAAGGTCCCGTTGCGGCGGAGCGTCGTGAATCGGGTCAGGTCCGGAAGGAAGCAGCCCTAAGCGGGCCAGCTCCGGGTGTGACGGGGTTGCCTTGAAGGAGTCGATCGTCCGGAACGCGCCGATGTTCGAGCATTCGAAGGCGGGTGCACGGTTTCCGAACGACAAACGAACACTCACTTCGTTCGTTCACGATGGACGACTGTCGGTCGTCAGCTCGTCTTGCGCAACAAGGCCGCCCACACAAAGCCCATGGGACCGAGACGCCAAGTGTCGACAAGCTCGAGCGGTGCCTCTGCAAGCAGGACCTCAGGAGGTGGGTGCTTGTCGAGGGTGCTATGAAGGTAGACGTATTCGTTTCTCGCCCCGATCATCGTTCCTGCGATGGGGAGGATGATCGAGGTGCCCGCACGGTGCAACTTCGATGCCATCTTTCCGGCTGGACGGCCAAGATCCACGATCCCTGCCATCCCCGCCGGTTTCAATATGCGTGCCATCTCGCCCATCGTCTGGTCCACAGAGTCGAGATTGCGAAACACATAGGCTGAGAAGACGGCGTCGAAGGTCTCATCACCAAAAGGCAGATGCTCTCCGACCGAGACAACACGCAAGGAACCGTCGTTGAGAGAGAGCATCTCAGGAGCTGGATCGAGCGCGACAACTCTCCTGTCACCAAAGATCTCGTTTGCAGCACCAGTTCCGGCACCCAGATCAAGGAGACGACCCTTCGGGAGTCGAGACACAACCGTGTTGCGCCACTTCTGATCCTGCCAGAGCGAGAGGACTGCGTTCAGCCTGTCATACCGTCCAGCGATGTCTGAGAAGACCTTGCCGTTGCTCATTCGGCAACGAGTACATCGAAGCCTGTGTACGGAACAAGCGCCGCCGGAATCCGGACGGATCCATCTGCCTGTTGATGGTTCTCGAGGATGGCAATGAGATGGCGAGGCGTCACCGCAGTCCCGTTGAGCGTGTGCACGAACCGATTCCTGCCTTCATCGTCCTTGAATCGGATCTTCAGGCGGCGGGCCTGGTAGTCCGTGGTGTTCGATGTCGAGGTGATCTCGCGATATCGCTCCTGGCCGGGGAACCATGCCTCGATGTCGTACTTCTTGGAAGCTGATGACCCGAGGTCACCAGCGGCCACGTTCACGACGCGATACGGCAACTCGAGAGCCCGAACGAGCTCTTCCTCCCTGGCAAGAAGCAAGTCGTGCTCCTCGTGGGACATGTCGGGACGCACGAACGAGAACATCTCGGCCTTGTCGAACTGGTGAACGCGAAAGAGCCCTCGGGTGTCCTTGCCATAGGTACCGGCTTCGACGCGAAAACAAGTCGAGAAGCCAACGTACCTCAGCGGCAGATCTCCGACCTCAAAGATCTCGTCGCCGTGCATGGCTGCGAGCGATACTTCCGAGGTCCCCACGAGATATAGATCGTCCTCGCGCACCGAATACACCTGCTCCCTGTCACCAGGGAAGAACCCAGTCCCGAAGAGAGCTTCCTCACGTACCAGAACAGGGGGCATGACCGGTTTGAACCCGTGGTCAGAGAGGTTGTCAATCGCCCATCTCATGAGGGACATCTCGAGGAGGGCGAGTTTGCCCTTCTTCAATCCGAATCGACTACCCGAGATCTTCACCGCTCGCTCTATGTCGACAATGTCAAGGCCAACGCCCAGATCGACATGGTCTTTGGCCTCAAATGCAAACGACGGCCGTTCTCCAACTCGACGGAGTTCGACCGCGTCCGCTTCCTCCAGCCCGTCCGCTGCAGTGGGATCGGTCATGTTCGGAAGCGTGACCCACTGTGCGTCGAACAGCTCGTCGAGATCATCAGCCGAAGCGAGCAATGTCTTGTATTTCTCGGCGAGTTCGCCAGCTTTGGATATGGCCTGCTGCTTCTCGTCTCCGTCAAGTCCAGGGATCGATCTTCCGATCGTGTTCTGCTTGCTGCGTATGTCCTCTGCATCGGCCCGGCTCTCTCTCCGGCGCTCATCGAGATCGAAGAGGGCATCAAGATCTACTTCAACGCCTCGGCGGGCGAGGGATCGTCCGAGCTCGTCTCGTCGCTCCCTGAGGTTTGCAATGTCGATCATGTTGCGAGGTTACCGGCCGAGCGCGCGCTCAACCGCAGCTCGTTCCTCGGGCGAGAGCTGCTCGAGGCCTTTGCCACCACGAACCTCCTTGGTGTAGAACACGGTCTCCTCCCTGGAGGCAAGCAACGTGATAACCAGGCCGTCGCCCCGCTCGTTCAGCAGCGCAATCGAACGAGACTGGTTTCCCGTGATGTTGCCAAACGCGTTGTAGGCAACAACACCGACATAGCTGATCGCAAATGGCAAGCGGCCTTCGACCTCGGTGACACGCTTGGAGACTGCTTCGACCGCCCCCTTGTTGATCTGCGATCGCTCATCGATCGATCGCAGGAGCGCGACGACGTTTCCGTCGCGGGGAACGGCATCTACCTTCCTGCGCACAGCCTGGATCTGGATCGTCTGCCAGATGGCAAGTATGACCGCGAGCAGCACAGCAATGACGAGCGCAGTGTTCACGATTCGGCTCTCCAGAAGAAGATCATTTCCCACCCGTTGTTGTCAGGGTCGATGTCGCTCTCGATTGTGACCGCGACCTTCGCCTGATACAAACCACCTGGCGTGATATCGATATTGGCAAACGTCACGGTGGTTGACGCTCCAGCCACGAGATTCCTGACCTCCTGGGCCGATGTCACTGCATCACCCGTGTCGATGTTGAACATGTCGAGGGTCACGGCCACTGATGTCTCGTCCTCGTTGCCCTCATTGGAGACGATCGCGACAATGTCCATCGTTTCCGTGAGAGGGACAACGGGGATCCCCCCGCTCTCACCGACAGGCTTGGGCTCTGTCATCGCTGTTACGCCAACATCGTGGTGCGGACTGAGGTCATATGAGATCTGGATGCGCAGGACCAGTGTCTGAGCGTCGTATAGCAAAGGATCCTGGGCGTCGGGATTGATGTACTCGACCGTCAGGAGGGGGGCCACATCAATTTCCTCAGGAACAGACGACAGGGATCCCAGGAAGAGGGTATGAGCTGCGTCACCGATCCGCAGCTGGTCGAGAGACGCCTGAAGTTGCTCTTGCGCTCCCTCGACGAGTGTGCCATCCATGATCGCACCGATCGTCGAGTCGACATCCGCGGTTCCGCTCTTCCACGATGATGATGCAGTTGTCATGGTGCCGTAGCTCTCACCGATTTGAGCAGGGACATCGACGTCGAGGACCAGATCAGCAGCCGCTGCGGTCTCTGCGACCTTTGCAAGCCTTCGAGTGAGATCCTGCCTGTCGACCACTCCAATGGATGACAGAGCAGACTCAAGTTCGGCTGACGCTCGAGCATGAAGATCAGACGATTCGTCCGCGGCCGCGAAGAACTCGACTGCTCCACGTTGTTCCGTCTGGCGAGACACCAACAATGCGATCACCGCAATGACCGCTACCAGAGAAACGACGATCAACAGCCAGCGTCGTCTGCGAAAACGACGGTCTGACCTGTAGGCCCGATACGCCATAGTGCGCGAGGAGGGACTTGAACCCTCACGAGTGTTACCTCACAGGAACCTGAATCCTGCGCGTCTGCCAATTCCGCCACTCGCGCGTGGAAACGGAAGGTTACCTGCAAAGAGAACACAGATACGAAATACCAGACACCGGATGCAGACACCGGATATCCGGATTCTGGGAGTGAGCGAAGTGAACATTCTGGTATCTGGTTTCGGCCAGCCGTAGGCTGGCCATCATGAACCTCGCGCGGGGCCTCGAGCAGAGACTTGAAAAATTGGCAGATGGTGCCAGCGCGTCCGTCTTTCGCGGAAGGATGCATCCGATAGACATGGCAAGCAGACTCGTGAGACAACTCGAGTTTCTCGCCAAGGACACCATCGTTGGGCCCGAGGTGCCGAACGATCTCATTGTCCATCTGAATCCAGCAGATATCGACAAATCTCTCGACCGAAACCAACTCGTGCGAGAACTCACGAATGTCGTGGCTGAATCTGCAGCAGAACGCGGCTGGCGTCTGGTCGGCGATGTCGTGATCCAGATCACGACATCGCCAGACGTGCCGCGGGGGATACTCGAAGTGGAGGGGACGAACTCTGTCTCCTCGACGTCTCCATGGGGCCAATTGATCGCAGATGATGGTTCGGCCATCCTGGCCATCTCGCTCAATCGATCACTGATCGGGCGCGCACTCGACAGTGACATACGGGTCGCGAATCAGGAAGTGTCCCGTCATCATGTCATCATGTACCGTCAGGACGGAGCAACGATGATCCAGGACCTTGGGTCCGCAAACGGTACATATCTCAACGGCGTGAGACTCACAGAAGAGCCCGCACCCATCCATGGGGGCGACACGCTGATGCTCGGAGATCTTGCCTTCACATATCGGCCCATCTTCTGACATGCCTGCGTTGTTCTTCAACATCATCAAATTGCTGTTCCTTCTCCTTCTCTTCCTCTTCCTGTGGCAGGTTGCACGGTCGATTCGCAGCCACGTCGGCTCGAACCCGGGCGCCCGGACGGAGGGAATTGCTGCGGAACTCGTGATTCTTACGGGCGAAACCGAGACGGGTCGGGTACGGATAAGGCCCCAAGGCCATGTCATTGGCAGATCTCCCGATGCCGATATACGGATTTCTGACCCATACTCATCAGAGTTTCATGCTCGAGTCGGGATCCAGGACGGCCAAGTCGTCGTCCACGATCTCGGGAGCACGAACGGAACATATGTGAATGGACGACGGGTGACGAGTCCGACTTCTGTCACACGGGGCGATACGGTGCAGATAGGAAAGACGATTCTCGAGGTGAGATGAATTACGTCTGGGGCACGGGTACACACGTCGGAAGAGTTCGCGATGGCAATGAGGACTCTCTGTCTCCCACGTCGTCCGGGTCGTCAACTGGTCCTGTCATCCTCATGGTGGCCGACGGCATGGGTGGAGCAGTCGCAGGCGAGATCGCTTCGGGCATAGCGGTCGACGTCGCCTCGACCGCAGAAATAGGCAATGAGACAACACCCGAAGATCGGGTCCAGCAAGCAAACGACGCAGTATCGGCTGCAGTGAACGAAGATTCCTCACTCCGAGGCATGGGTACGACCCTCACGCTCGTCCAACTCGGGAGCGACGGCACAGCGGATCTTGCACACGTAGGTGACAGCCGGGCGTATTTGCTCAGGGACGGTGACATGTCCCAGCTCACGACAGACCACACGCTCGTCAACGAATTGATCGAACTCGGCCGTATCACGCCTGAGGAAGCGGAACGCCATCCACACAGGCACCTCATCACGAGGGTCCTGGGGCTCGGCCCGGTCGGCGTCGAAACACGCTCACTCGCCCTCCAGGACGGTGACCGGCTACTGCTGTGCTCCGACGGGCTCACCACCATGGTTTCCGACTTCGGAATCAACCAGATCCTGAATGCTGGCGAAGGGGTCGAAGCCACGGTGTGGTCGTTGATCGAGCACGCGAACACAGCGGGAGGCGTTGACAACACGACTGTCGTCGTGATCGACGCAAGAGCATGACTCGTAGGGCCGAGACCGGCCTCATCATCGCCAGCGCTCTCCTCGCTGCCATCGGGGTCGCCATCGTTGAATTCACACGCGGGAATTGGCTCAACGCACAAGTTGCCTTGACATTCCTTGCCTTTGCGATGTCCTTCGGCGCTATGCAGTTCGCGATAACTCGTTGGGCAACAGGTGCTTCAAGCCTGCTTCTACCCATCGCATCGTTCCTTACGTCTGTCGGATTCATCGAGATCTACAGAATCGACAGCGACCTCGCAGCCCTGCAACGTTGGTCCCTTCTCATAGCGGCAGTCTCTGGGGCTGTTCTGCTTTGGATCCTGCGCGATTCCGGTTGCGCGGTTCTGAGGAGATATCGATACGTCATCCTTGCGATCGGGGTCGGTTTCCTGCTCCTGCCGCTTCTCCCGGATGCGTGGCCGATTCACGGATCAACTGTCAATGGATCGCGTTTGTGGGTTCGCATCGATGTACCCGGAACAAGCCGCGTGCTGAGTTTCCAGCCAGGGGAGCTGGCGAAGGTACTGATCACGGTGTTCCTCGCCTCCTACCTCGCCGAACGAGCCGATGCGATGTCTGTTGTTGATCGCAAGATCGGGCCATTCAAGTTTCCCGAGCCGCGCCATCTCGGACCTGTGCTTATCGCAGCTGGAGCTGCGTTTCTCGTTCTCATCTATCAACGAGACCTGGGGGCGTCGTTGCTCCTCTTCGGGATCTTTATCGGCATGCTGTACATCGCCACGGGGCGGTCCTTCTATGTCATGGTCGGCACCGTCCTTGCGGTGATCGCCGCTTTCGCCGCATACAGCGCGTTCGATCATGTCCAGAGAAGAATCGAGGCCTGGATAGACCCATTCGGGCACTATTCAGACGCCGGCTATCAAACCGTCCAAGGATTGTTCGCCATGGGATCGGGAGCGCTGACCGGATCAGGCATCGGACTTGGTCGACCTGATTTGATTCCCGCGGCGACCACAGACTTCATCTTCGCTGCAGTTGCTGAGGAAATGGGGCTTGCGGGGTCCCTGGCGGTACTCGCCGGATTCGGTCTTCTCGTCGCGGCGGGGTTTGGGGTTGCCCTCAGGTCACGGGACCGATTCCGCAAGTACCTAGCCGGTGGCCTGACGATTGTGATCGGCCTCCAAGCGATCATCATTCTCGGAGGTGTGCTTCGGCTGCTGCCGATCACCGGGCTAACGCTTCCATTCATGTCATACGGCGGATCCTCACTGCTTGCGAACATGGTGATCATTGCCTTGCTACTTCGCGTGTCCCACGAGGAGCGATTGTGAACATCCCTCTCAGACGGGCGGCGTACGCCATTCTCGGAGCCTTCGTGGTCCTCGTCGGTTCCATCGGCTACATCCAGGCAGTCGAAGGACCCAACCTGCGTGACGATCCAAGGAACCCTCGCGTCGTTGCGTGGCGAACCGGAAGACAGAGAGGCCCGATTGTGTCCGCGGACGGCGTGGCCCTGGCGAATTCGACGCCCTCCATCTCCGATCCGAAGCTCTACGAGCGCCAGTATCCAGAGGGCGATCTCTATGCACATACCGTCGGCTTCAACTCTGTGTTGTACGGGTCCAGCGGAGTCGAGAGGACGCGATCGGCGGATCTCGTCTCCGACAGGGACTCAACGATCTCTGGAGTTCTCACTGGGCTCCTCGGCGGAGACACAAGACCAAGGGGGGTGCGTCTCACGATCATCCATGCGCTCCAGATGGTCGCTGCGGAGGCTCTCGGAACCCAGAAGGGCAGTGTGGTTGCCGTGGATCCGACGACCGGTGCAATCCTCGCAATGGTCACGTATCCAAGATTCGATCCCAACCACCTCATCGGCCCGGACGCAGGATCCGCGGGCCAGATCCTCGAGACCGACCCGGCCGATCCCCTTCGTAACAGAGCGATCGACCAAACCTACGCACCCGGTTCGGTCTTCAAAGTCATCACGACGGCCTCGGGCCTCGACTCCGGGCTCGTCAGCCCATCGTCCGAGTTCGACGATCCGATTGCCCTCGAGCTTCCGGGAACGGAATCAACGATCAGCAACTACAGCGACAAGGTGTGCGACGACGGCACGTCCGTATCCCTCGAGTTGGCGTTCGTCAGGTCGTGCAATACGGTCTTTGCCCAACTCGGCATGGACCTCGGTGGCAACCAACTCGGGCTGACGGCCAGCGCTTTCGGCTTCAACGCGGAGATACCGTTCGAGTTCAGTGTCTTGATTTCGCGCTTCCCACGCCCGGCAACGATCGAGAACGACCCTGCGGCGACTGCCCAGAGCGCAATCGGGCAACGCGACGACAGAGCAACGCCGCTACTCATGGCGCTCACTGCCGCGGCCGTGGCAAACAACGGAACCGTGATGGCTCCATATCTCGTCGAGGAGATCTTCACCTCAGAAGGAACGATCGAGTCCAGTACCGAGACAGCTATCTGGCGTCGTGCCATGAGTCCAGCGTCCGCGGCCGCTCTCTCGGACATGATGGAGCAGGTTGTGATCTCGGGAACCGGGCGAAAGGCTGCAGTGCCAGGCATTCGAATCGCGGGAAAGACCGGAACGACAGAGGTGACCGGTGAGGCTCCCCACGCCTGGTTCATCGGGTTCGGTCCGGTCGGTGCCGGTTCTGACATCCCTCAGATCGCAATCGCAGTCGTCGTCGAATCTGGAGGCGATTTCGGTGAGTCGGCAACAGGTGGAAGCGTCGCCGCTCCGATCGCCCAACAGGTGCTGGCCGCGTTCTTTGGGGTCTGAGCCGTCACGATTCTGGGTTCTGGATTCTGGAAGTGAGCACAGCGAGTGTGCCGATTTCTGATAACGCCCGTTATCGAACTGCGTAGCTACCCTCACGTCCGTGGAAGATCGCATGCTCTCCGGTAGGTATCGGATCGTTCGTCATCTTGCCCGAGGGGGGATGGCTGACGTTTTTGAAGCCGAGGACACACTACTGAACCGTTCGGTTGCAGTGAAGCTGCTGCATGCCAACTTCGCCTCAGACGACGCGTTCGTCGCCCGCTTCCGCAGGGAGGCACAAGCTGCAGCGAACCTCTCTCACCCCAACATCGTCGCGATCTACGACTGGGGTCAGGACGAGGGCACCTACTTCATGGTCATGGAGCTCATCCGTGGACGTACGCTCCGAGAGATCATTAAATCCGAAGGACCGTTGCTTGCCAGGCGATCAGCCGAAATCGCTGCAGAATCGGCTGCAGCCCTGTCGATTGCTCATCAACACGGCGTCTTCCACCGCGATGTCAAGCCCGGAAACATCATGATCACAGAGGATGGCTCGGTCAAGGTCACCGACTTTGGGATCGCCAGAGCACTCGATGACTCTGAGGAACTCACGCGCACAGGTGCTGTGATCGGCACGGCAACCTACTTCTCGCCCGAACAAGCGCAGGGGCTTCCTGCAGACGAACGATCTGACATGTATAGCCTCGGCATCGTTCTGTATGAGCTGCTGACCGGAAAACCGCCGTTCACCGGAGAGAGCCCTGTTGCCGTTGCCTACCAGCATGTGTCTGAACTCGCTCCCTCCCCCGACTCGGTGAACCCGGATGTTCCACGCGAGATCGCTGCGATCGCCGAGCACGCCATCAGGAAGAAGCCTGAGGACAGATACCAGACGGCAGAAGACTTCCGTGCTGACCTGCTGCGATATCTTGGAGGAAACGAGCCCATCGCGGCAGCAGCCCTCCTGGCAGCCGCACCAACATCGATGATTCCACCAGCGGCGGCACGACCACCTGCTGGCTCGGGCTCCGGTTCGACGGCAACGTTCGAAGCGCCGGCCGAGGAGCGAGGCCAGGCGGGCTACTGGGCGGCGGTCGGCGCGCTCATCGTGATCCTTCTTCTCGGCCTCTGGCTCGTTCTCAGGCTCCTGTCAGGCGGGGGGGCGACAGTAGACACCATCGAAGTCCCCGATCTCGCTGATGTACCCGCGAAAGAGGCATTTGAGACACTCCAGGACATGGATCTGAAGGTCAGAGAAGTAACTGAAACAAGCGACGAGACAGCCACAGGGCTCGTCATCCGCACCGATCCCCCATCTGGATCAAACGTCGAACCGAAGAGCTTCGTCGACGTTGTTGTTTCAGCGGGTCCGGAGAAATTCGGTGTGCCGAACGTGATCATGGAGAATGTTGACGTCGCTCGCGCTCTCATCAAGGCACAGGGATTCGCAGTGGGAGCCATCGAGTACGTGCTCGCCGACGATGTCGATGAGAATCTCGTGATGGCCCAGAGACCCGACGGCGGCTCGACGGCTGCTCCGGGCACAGAGGTCTCCCTTATCGTGTCGAGCGGCCCTTCCTCGATCGAGGTGCCGAACGTTGCCGGCAAGTCTTCCGAAACCGCGATCCTCGAACTCGCCCGCGCCGGATTCGAGAACATCGAAACACAGGAACAATTCAGCTCCGAGGTCCTCCAGGGGTTTGTCATTGAGACCAACCCAGCCAGCGGTCAGACGGTGCCGCGCGACGCAACCATCATCGTGATGGTGTCAAGCGGCCCCGAGCCCGTCGATGTGCCAGACCTCGTGGGGAAGACCCAAGGTCAGGCCGAGCAGGAGCTCAACGCGCTTGGGTTGCTGATTGTCATCAGTCCCGAGATGGTCGAAGTGCCGATCGCATCGGGTCTCGTAGGAAACATCGCCGAGCAGGACCCGGTTTTCGGAACCACCGTCGAGGTCGGCTCCCAGATAACTGTGAAGCTCGGCGTTGTCCCACAGGTCACCGTGCCCGATGTGTTGAACAAGGATCTTTCTGTTGCCCAAACCGAGATGGCCACCGCCACCCTGACTCTCGACCTGGTCGGAACGGTGGTGACGAACGATGCCGCCAAGGATGGCACCATCGCCGCACAGGATCCCGCTGCGGGGGTCGCAGTGGACGAGGGCTCCTTCGTCAATGCAACCGTCTATTTGTACCAGCCCGATGTGCCTGACTTTGGAAATATGACCGTCGGTGCCGCTCAGGCATTGGCAACAAGTGTCAACCTCGGTACTGTGAACCAGGTCGGCACAATCGAGACGGGGAATATCGGGCTTCATGGCACCATCGCCTCTCAGGATCCCGCCGTAGGAACATCTGTCGCAGTGGGCACCAACATAGATGTGTTCATCTACGTCCCACCGATCGCACCTTGAACCCAACGGCCGTCCGCGTCGAGCGGAACGACCGTCTCCTGAAATGGTTCAACGCCAGCGCTCGCGATCTGCCGTGGCGTCAGACAGTGGATCCATACCCTGTCCTCGTCTCTGAGGTAATGCTCCAACAGACCCAGGTCAGTCGGGTCATCCCGAAATTCGATGCCTTCATGGCGAACTGGCCGAAAGTCACCGACCTGGCGGAGGCTCCTACAGACGAACTTCTCAGGACGTGGTCAGGTCTCGGGTACAACCGCAGGGCGCTACGCCTCCGCGAAGCATCTCAGCTCATCGCTGCGAACGATTGGCCGGATTCGATCAGAGGTCTCATGGATCTTCCAGGGGTCGGGCCGTACACGGCGGCAGCAATTGGCTCGATCTCGTTCGGTGAGGACACGCCGGCCGTGGACACGAACCTGAAGAGGGTCCTTAGCCGCTGGGCAGGAGAGCCTCTCGATGGGTCGGCGCTCGATGCATACGCCCACGATGTCGTCGGTCATCCGGCCGGTACCTGGAACCAGGCACTCATGGATCTCGGAGCGACGCTGTGCACCCCGAAGACACCAGAATGCAGCAGGTGCCCGGTCAGCGAATGGTGCACACAGCCCGCGGTCTACGAACCGCCTCCACGTCAGTCAAGATTCGAGGGTTCGCACCGCCAACTCCGAGGCGCTCTTCTGCGCGCTCACCTTGCTGGAATGGATCTTCATGAAGCCGGGCACGACCTCGACCGCTCAGAGGCGGAGATCGATCTGGCTCTCAGTGCTCTGGAGGCCGAGGGTCTGATCAACGTCGCAATACAGGATTGCTGACACGCATTACGTCTTCAGAAAGTTTGCGAGCAGTGCCTTGCCTTCGATCGTCAGGATGCTCTCAGGGTGGAACTGAATGGCTGAGATCGGGTATTCGACATGCCGTACTCCCTGCAGGACCCCGTCGTCTGAGTGGGCGGTCACAACAAGTGTGTCCGGGATTTCAACGGCGGCGAGGGAGTGATACCTCGTCGCATCGAACGGATTCGGCAAACCCTCAAAAACACCCTTTCCATCGTGGGTAATCGGTGATGTCTTGCCGTGACGAGCCTCAGGGGCGAGACCCACGGAACCTCCGAACGCAACGACCGCAGCCTGCAGACCCAAACAGACGCCGAGGGTGGGGATGTCAGGGCCGAGTTCCTCTACGAACTCAATCGAACGGCCGGCCTCTTCAGGCCGACCGGGACCCGGCGAGATCACGAGCCGGTCAGGTGCGAGGTCTCTGGCTTCTCCGACCGTGAGCACATCGTTGCGGTACACAACGGGTTCCGCCCCAAGTTCACCGATGTACTGGGCAAGGTTGTAGGTGAAGGAGTCATAGTTGTCGAGGATCAACACCCTCACGAGATGGTTCCGCCAGAGTCGAGGAGGTTGTTTCCCATCCAGTCGTACACGAACATCAGTGCCACCAGGGCAACGGTGAGGATGGCGGCGGCCAGCACGATCTGCACCGGCCTGGGACCTGGAAGCGCGAAGAACAGACGCTTGATCATAATCCGGAGATCGCCTCGAAGTTCGGGCCCCCTACAAGTTCGGCGACCACAACGAGGCGCTCGCGCGAGCTGAACTTCGGGTTGCAGGTGGTGAGCGTGATCCACGCGCCGTCCCTCGGCTGGGTCACCCAGACCTCTGTGGGTCGAACAATCATCGTCTCCCTTACCTGGTACCGGTGGATGCCAATCCCAGATTCGACTT
>QMQC01000016.1 GCA_003648875.1 Actinomycetota bacterium | reverse complement strand
GTCGCAACGGCAGCGACCACGCCAGCGATCTGGGTTCTTCCACCGGCCGCTTCGGCTGCAGCAGACTTCGAGAGCGAGGCTCCGATCGGGAAACCTTGAAAGAAACCGGCGCCGATGTTGGCCATCCCAAGCCCGATGAGTTCCTGGTCATCCCGAATACGGTATCCGTGGTTGGCGGCGAATCTTCGCGCCGGACCCAGTGCCTCAGCGAACATGACAAGCGTGATGGCTAGCGCTCCCGGAACCAAGGCAACCAGGTCAGTGCTCGAGACGTTCGGCAACTGGGGAGGGGCGAGTCCTGCCGGAATATCACCTATCACATGGACGCCTTGCTCTTCGAGGCCGAAGATCGACACGATTGCAATGCCATATATCAGTGCGGCCAGCGCCGCCGGTACTCGGTGAAACCACCGTTCGAGGAGCAGCATCAGGACGATCGTGCTTGCCCCGACGAACAGAGTCATCCCATGTGTGTCGGGTAGCGATCGAACCAATTCGAACAGACGTTCCCAAGAGTTTCCCTCGCCTGATTCAAGACCGAAGATCTTCGGGAGCTGCTTGATGATGATGAGCAGCGCCAAACCCATCACGAAGCCAAGTAGAACCGACGGAGAAAAGAATCGAGCGATACGTCCCAGGCGCAGGAGACCTGCGACGACAGCTACCAGTCCTGCCATTACCGCCAAGGCCGCAGTCAAAGCGATGAACTCGGAGGAGTCGGACACGGCCAGTCCGCCGATGATCGATGCAGACATCACAGCTATTCCAGACGACACAGCGACTACCAGTTGTCGCGATGTGCCGAACGCTGCGTAGAGGAGCAAGCCGATCGGTGCTGCGTAGAAGGCGGCTTGTGGTGGTACGCCTGCGAGCTCGGCGTAGGCCATGCCCTCTGGCACCAGCAGGGCCATGATCGTGACGCCAGCGACGACATCCGCGCGTAGCCAGGTCCACCGGTATCTGGGCAACCAGGAGAGTATTGGGATGTATCTCTTCATGGCGCGCCGTCTTCCGAGAGTCCGTTATGTCGTCGTGTCGGTCATGCAGGGGCTTGTGCAGCGACCGGTTCCTCGCTGTCGGTTCCTTCGGCGCCGTCCTTGCCCATGTAGCCTGCGACCAGCGTTCCCACGACGAGTCCGCGCCAAGCAATTGCTGCAGATTTGCGCAGCCATCCGGGAGCAGATTCACCAGTCACGACGCAGATACTAGATGGCCGTTGGGATCCCCCCGTTCCTCCGGACACGTTGGTCTTTCCTCGATTCTGTGGAGCCGGTATGTTCGAATCTGTGGGGGCACTGGTTGTTGTGCTCGTCGACGAACACGTCGAGCTGGTCCTGGTGCGTCGCGGTGCTAGTTGCTTGGCAAAGCGGTGGTTGGGACATAACTCGCAGGCGGCATGTGTGTGCCGTCGAGTGTCCCATCTTCTTGGCTCTAGAATCTCTTCACTGTCGTGCTGGTCAACGATCTGAGCAGACGAGAAGAACGGGAGACGCGATGCCACTGCATGAATACGAACCGGGCTCACCATTTCCAGGCGTGATTGGGAAGACGATCGATGAGTCGTCGCCTGCTTGGCCAGCTCCGAACCGAGCTGTGGTTGGTGCGCCGAATGTGATTGTGTTCGTCCTCGATGACGTTGGGTTTGGTCAACTCGCGCCGTTTGGGGGCTTGGTCGAGACACCGACTCTCGATCGGCTCTCTCAGAGTGGGCTTCGGTATTCGAATATGCAGACCACAGCTTTGTGTTCGCCCTCTCGAGGTTCGATTCTTACAGGCCGGAACCACCACGCCCTGGGCTTGTCGGCTATTACGGAGTTGTCGCTTGGCTTCCCCGCTCATAACGGGATCATGGCGGCGAAGCACGGGTTTCTTTCTGAGATCTTGCTCGAGAAGGGTTACAACACGTTCGCGATTGGCAAGTGGCATTTGACTCCACCAGAGGAAGGGACGCTCGCCGGTCCGTTCAATCGTTGGCCGCTGGGGCGTGGCTTCGAGCGCTATTACGGATTCTTGGGTGGTGACACCGATCAATGGCATCCGGATCTGACATATGACAATCACCCGGTCGAGCAACCGAAGACGCCCGAAGAGGGTTACCACCTCAATGTCGATCTTGCCGACAAGGCGATCGAGTTCATCAAGGACGCCAACAACAACGCGCCGGAGAAGCCGTTCTTCTTGTATTACGCCACGGGCGCGGGTCATGCTCCTCACCAGGTCGAAAAGGAGTGGGTGGAGCCTTACCGTGGCCGGTTCGATGATGGGTGGGATGCCTACCGCGAGACGGTTCTGCAGCGTCAGGTCGAAATGGGAATTGTTGCCCCGGGGACCGTCCTTGCGGAGCGTGATCCAGATGTGCCTGCATGGGATTCGTTGTCTGACGATGAACAGCGGATGTATGCGCGTCAGATGGAAACCTATGCCGGGTTCCTAACACAAACCGACCACCACTTCGGGCGGATAATCGCCTACCTGGACGAGATCGGCGAGTTGGACAACACCATCGTGGCTGTCATCTCGGACAACGGACCAAGCGCCGAAGGCGGGGTGCATGGAACATTCAACGAAATGTTGTTCTTCAACAAAGCGCCTGAAACCCTCGAAGACAACATGGTTCACTTCGATGACTGGGGTGGCGTTGATACCTTCCCGCACTATTCGTGGGGATGGACCTGGGCTGGAGCGACACCGTTCCGCCGTTGGAAACGCGAAACGTACCGAGGTGGAATCTCTGATCCGTTCATCCTGTCCTGGCCGGCAGGTATTTCGGATCGGGGGCGTGTTCGCTCTCAGTACGCCCACGCGATCGACATCGTCCCAACCCTTCTCGAAGCTCTGGATGTTGAGCCGCCGTCCGCAATCGGAGGCATATCTCAGTCACCCTTCCATGGGGTGAGTTTCGCATCGTCGTTTGACGACGCCGACGCCGAAAGCCTGCATAAGACGCAGTACTTCGAAATGTTCGGGCATCGGTCGATATACCACGACAACTGGCGGGCGGTCTGCCCGTTCCCAGGACCCAGCTTCGCCGAGGCTGCGGAAAAGGGTCGCTACTTCGGAGGACCACTAACGGCCGACGTTCTTGCCGACCTAGACGAGAATGGATGGGAACTCTACGACCTGGATGACGACCCAACAGAGGCAACCAATATTGCGGAGGACCATCCAGGAAAGCTCGCCGAGCTCATGGAACTTTGGTACGAGGAAGCTGATCGGTACGGCGTGCTTCCGCTGGCGACGGCAGACATGGCCCGTATGAACGTGGAGCGTCCGTCGATCGCTCGTCCGCGCACCAAATACGTATACCAGCCGGGAGGAGCAGCCGTTCCGTTTGCCGCCTCTCCGCGGGTCTACAACCGAGCCCACAGCATCACCGGCGAGTTGAACTACTCCGGCGAAGCGGAAGGTGTGCTCATTGCTCACGGCAACCGACACGGTGGCTACACGCTCTTCATCCAGAACGGGCGCCTTCACTACGTGCACAACTACCTCGGGAGGGACTACTTCCGGGTCAGCTCGCCTGAATCAATGCCGACCGGGAATCTGGTCGTGCGCTACGAGTTCGAGCCCACAGCTGAACCCGATTTTGCCATCGGGAAAGGGGCTGCAGGGCGAGGGCAGCTATATGTGAATGGCCAACTGGTCGCAAGCAACGAGTTCGAATTCACCGTTCCCAACCTGTTTGGAATCATCGGAGTGAGCTGCGGGCGGGACGGGATCGATTCCGTAAGCCCGAACGACTACGCCGCGCCCTTTGAGTTCACCGGAGAACTATCGCAGGTGACAATCGACGTGAGCGGAGATGTCATCATCGACAACGAAGCCGAACTGCATCGTCTCATGACTCAGCAGTAGACGAACAGGGCGCCCATATCCGCTGGGTGTGCAGTTATGGGACGATGTTCGTCGGTGTGAGAAGGAGGCTGTCGACTGGCTAATGCCGCAACGTGGCTTCGTCGGTCTTCAGGACTCGTAATTTCGGTTTCTGGAGTTGAGAAGCCGAGCTAAACCGCATCCTATCCGATGGTTTCAGCCTTCAGTTTCAGGTACTCATCTTGGGTGATTGCCCCGTCAGACAGGAGCCTTGCGAGTTCAGCGATCTGCTCTGCTTTCACCGTGCCGCCCCGGACAACGGCTGCCTCGTACGCTTCGGCGTCCCTTCGTTCATACACCGTGAGTTTCGGTCGTTTCCAGACATACAGGAGCATCCCGAGGACCGGTGCGACCAGAACGAGAACAATCCATCCAACGGTGACCACACCGGAAACATCGGCACGGTTGGCAACATCGATGAACACGGCGACCATCGCCCAAATGAAGACGGCAAACAACATCAGCCATGCCATGAGCATGACAACCTGCCAGAAATTCATGTCAACTCCTCATATGATCCAGACGCCAGATATGACCCTGTGAATACTCAGTCGAGGTCCAGGATCTGGCGCTTCTTCGCTTGGAATTCCTCATCTGTGAGAATGCCGGCATCGCGAAGAGAAGCAAGCTTCTCAAGCTCGGCAACATAGTCAGACGAGCCACCGGACTGAGCTGCTTCGGACTCGGGAGAGGCAGATGGACCATCCTGTTCCAAGTCCTCAGGGGTCACCGTCTGGTTCTCAATGCCTAGGTCGTTCATTGCCTCTTCGAGTTCGTCGTCTTCGAGCTCTTCGGGATTGACCCCGGTGTGTTCCTCGATACGCTCTGCATCCTTCTGGGACATCTTGTGGGCACCGAATGCGACCATTCCGCCCACCAGCATCACTCTGCGCCTTCTTCTACGACGCCGCGTTCGTCGTGCTCGCCCCATGGCCCGTCCGGGTGCAGGTCCGCGTCTTCGTGGCATCGGTTCCTCCTCGATTGGTCGCGGGACAACTTGTCTCCCAGTATCTGCACCCTAGTGCTCACGGCCACGAGGGTGGTGAGAGCTCGCCAGATGCGAGCGCATTGGCGATGCGCTTCTCGACATGTTCCTCAGAGTCCATGTCGTCATCGTATCGTGAGCCCATGAGGCCAAGTCGACTCGACCTTCTCTCCGCCTACGACGCTGCGCTGGTAGCTGTGGAACCGCGTGCGGCCGTGTCGAGATCGATGTCGCTCGAAGGAGGCGTTCTCAGTGTCGGGTCGCACTCCGTCAACGATGTGACTCCGGACGACATAGTGATCGTCGGCATCGGAAAGGCCGCGGCCGGCATGGCGATCGGAGCCCATGACGCTGTTGGTGCTTCCCGTGGCATCGTCGTCACAACCCACGCGACCAACTCGCCCTACCCGCTGTTCGTCGGCTCTCATCCCATTCCGGACGAGATGAGCCTGCGCTGCGGGGAGGCACTGCTCTCCTTTGTCGCTGGAACGAGGCCTTCAGACGTGGTGGTGTTCCTCGTGTCCGGTGGTGGCTCAGCGGTCGCTGTTGCTCCCGTCGACGGTGTCTCGATCGAGGATCTCGCTGAGATGAACAGGCTTCTGATTGCGAGTGGCATGCCCATTGAGGACATCAATGCGGTGCGCGCGTCTGTGAGCAGGATCAAGGGTGGCGGGCTCGCGGACACGGCTACTGCGAAACGGCTGGCAACGTTGATCCTGAGCGATGTCGTCGGTGCGAGCCCTGCACATGTCGCATCGGGGCCATCGACGGGATTCGCCGCCAGCTCGAATCCAGGGATCGTGATCGATACATACGGACTCGGAACCGATCTTCCCGGTTCGGTGTTCACGACTATTGCACGCTCCTCCGAGCGTGAGAAACGACCCGTCTCGACCTACGACGTGATCGGCTCCCCCGAGATCGCAGCGAAGGCCGCTGTGGAGTTCCTTCGGTCAAGCGGATTCGATGCGACGTTGGCGGCAACGAACATGACGGGTGAGTCCCGGCATGAGGCGGTTGCATTCGTCGACAGCGCATCCCCGGGCACGGTCACGGTTGCTGCAGGCGAGACAACGGTCGAGGTTCGAGGTCGGGGAGTTGGCGGCCGCAATCAGGAGGCTGCTCTTGCGGCAGCGATACGTATCGAAGGTCAGGACGTCCTGTTCGCTTCCCTCGGAACGGACGGCATCGATGGGCCGACTGAGGCAACCGGTGCCGTAGTGGACGGCACAACCGCCTCCAATGCGCGGGACCTCGGGTTGGATTTGGGGGTTGCGTTTCAAGAGAACGACAGCCACACGGTGCTCACAGTTCTCGATGAGACGGTCGTGACGGGTCCGAGTGGGACCAACGTGGCCGATCTGTGGATGGTCGCAAAGGGACCGTTCGGGCAGAGCTCCGGAACCTAGCCGTACACCTAGCTGGGGTTTGCCAGGAGGAACTCGACGATGGCATCCTTGTAGTCGTCGGGTGAAACATTCCACGACCGAACATGGCTGGCCTCAGTGGTCACAAGCGTGACAATGTCGGGACGGAGGTTCGCCAACTCTTTGCTGGTGGCCAGTGGAACCGATTCGTCATTTGTTCCATGGAATATGAGCATCGGAGCATGTAGTTCGTTCGACTGCGCGAGAAAGTCCATCTCTTCCCAGTTGACATCGAAACGCCAGGTGACGATCCACTTTGAAAAACTCGTCAACGGCTTCGGAAGGGTGATGCCGACTAGTGGGAGCTTCGTGCTCGCGGCTCGGAAGTCCACGACATCTTCCAGGCTCAGAGACGGCGAATCGAGAATCGCTCCCCTGGTGCGGTTCCTCAGCGGTGACTGTGTCAGGTAGCTCGTCACGATCGCACCGCCCATCGAGTAGCCGACGAGAAGGTGGTCCCTTGAGCCGTTGTCCTCTGCATATGCGACGGCGGCTGCGACGTCCACCCATTCGGTCGCTCCGTGCTGGTAGTAGCCGGATGGGTCCTTTGTGAGGCCGGGATCGTTGCGATAGTGGATGACCATTATCGGATAGGCGAGCGCATGGAGGATCGGGACGATGCGCAAGCTCTCCGTGAGATCTGCTCCCTTGCCGTGGACGATGATGGCCCAGGTACTCGAGCCTCCATCTATGTACCAGGCAGGGAAGCTATCGAGGTTCGTTGTGTAGCTGACGGTCTCGAACGGGATTCCAAAGGCTTGTTCAGGGTCACCAGCGTATGCGTAGGGATCGAGGCGCACCGACGCTCCTACTCGTGGAGGGTTCGCTCCCTCTGCTGCAATCCTGACATCGGTGCGATCGCCGTTGTCACCCTCGGTCGATGACACCAGTTCGGTGGTCTGGACATATCCAGCCGCCCACTCGATGCCCTCGACACCTGGTTGACCGATTTGGCCATCGGATCCTGTGTCCGTGATCGAAACACGGTTCCCTGAGACATCTGTGATCTCGAGGTCGTACTCGCGGTCGTACGACTCGGCCGGCACGAACGCACCGTCGCGGATCTCACCCGAGTAGTAGAAGCCAGTCGCACCGAAGAGGATCACGCCAGCGATCAGAACGGCGAGTGTGATACGCCAGAGCGAGCTGTACAGCGACAGCGGCGTCTTCCTGACTTTCGGTTGGGAGACCGGTCTCCCAGCGCCAGTTCTCTTTCCCATATCTCCCGTGAACCTCCTGAGGCGGAGTAATCGCGCTCATCAGCGACATTGGGCCCAACCCATGCATGATCTCTTCGATACCCTACCCGCATGTTCGAATTTCGTCCGGCTCAATTCAAGCTCCCCTGAGCGTCTGGTCCATGGCCCATTTCACGTCCTTCACAGGCATCGGGAGATCGCTCCAGCCCGATCTGCCCTCGCATCGCATTGCGGTCGCTGGTATGGCTCTCAGTGCGGCAGGATATGCGGCCTTCGCGGTTGCGACGGAGAGGGAGCCAGCCGATGCGCTGATCGCAGGGATCGTCGTCTTCATTGCGTGGGCGGTTGGCAGGGAGCTCGACCCCGATCGACCCAATGTTGCAGCATGGTCGATGCCCATCGCCTTTGCGGCATCGGTCTTTGATCTACCGTCGGCGTTGGCATCGGCTGTCACGCTCATCGGAATCCGTCTGATCGCCGGAACCATCGGAGCTGCGGTCACCCGGATCGATGTCGTGGCCTTTGCCCTTCTCGGTTTCGCAGCAGGCTCGACACCCGAGCTGTGGATCGTGGCACTCACGATGTCGATCTGGTTGTGGACCGCACCCGAGGTAGGTCGATTGAAGTACGTGGCTCTCGTGTCACTGATCGCCGGTGTCGGGGTTGCGGTCTACGTGTCAGAACCACAAGACGTCGTGATCACCCAGGAGGCCTACGTGCTCGCGGCGGTGGCTGGCGTTGTGATGATGCTTGCGATGCGGCCAAGATCGGTCATTTCACCAACCGATGCACGAACCGGCCCCATTCATGAGGGAAGAGTCGATCTTGCGAGAAAGGCAGCAGGTGCATTCGTCATGTGGGCTGCTGTGATGGGTGGAGTCGCAGGCTTCTGGATGGTCAGCCCTGTGCTTGCAGGTCTTGTGGCCACCGCATTCGCAAAGTGGTTCTCCCGCGGGGCGTAGACAGATGCCAGATGTCAGGTGTCAGGACGGGGGCTGGGGGAAGACGCCCGCCTTTGGCATCATCGCTTCGAGTGGTTTCCCCACGAGTGGTTCCATGAAGCGGGACACGGCGATGATCTCCTCTAGGGACACTCCGGTCGCGATTCCCGCCCGCTCGAGCATGTAGACCAGGTCGTCGGTTGGGATGTTCCCTGTTGCATTTGGTGCAAACGGACAGCCACCGAGTCCGCCAACGGACGAGTCCAGCGTTGTGACGCCTGCCAGGACAGCCGCATAGGCGTTTGCGATTCCTGTGTTGCGGGTGTTGTGAAAATGTGCCCGCAAGGGGATGTCGTCGACTGATTGCCTCACTGCGTTGATCCGTTCGGTGACGGACCATGGGTCAGCGACGCCGATCGTGTCCGCGAGTGCAATCTCGGACACACCTGTCTCGGAGACTGCGTTGGCCACCAGGACAAGCCGTTCGATTGGAATCTCACCTTCAAACGGACACCCCCACGATGTTGCGATGGTTGCAGTGACGGGGATGCCGGCAGCCGACGCATCGCGTACGACCTGTCCGAGCACGTCGATGGTTTCGTCCGTATTCGATCCCTGATTTCTCTGGTTGAACGTGTTCGACGCGGACACGTTCATGTTGCTCTCGTCGACGGCGGTGTCAACGGCCCTCCTCCACCCGCGCCAGTTGAGGATCAACCCGATGTAACTGATGTCGTCTCGTTGCGGGAGGCCCTCCATGACCGCTTCGGCGTCAGCCATCTGGGGGACCTTGTCCGGGTGAGCGAATGACACCGTTTCGATCCGGGTGAGGCCGGCTCCGGCGAGCCGCAGGATCATGTCGATCTTGTGCTCCGTCGACAGGATCACCGATTCGTTCTGTAGTCCGTCTCTCGGACCGACTTCGACTATCTGCACTCGTTCGGTCATTGCTCTCCTTGTCTCTCGCAGGCTAATCCCGGGTCACTTGTGATGGTGACCCGGGATATGATGGCGGCCCCTGATGCGAATGATGAGGTTCAGGTGACTGTTTCTGCAGAGGAGTTCAAGAACGTGATGTCGAGAGTCGCCGCGACTGTCACGATCGTGACCGCACCGGGGGACGACGGGCCGATCGGGTTGACGGTGTCAGCCTTCATGTCGGTGTCAGCGGATCCAGCGATCGTTCTTGTCTGTGTCGACAAGGCAACCGGGTCACTTCAGCCGATGCTCGATGCGGATGGATTCACGGTCAATGTCATGGGAGAGGGAACCGAGGATGACGCGGTGCGCTTCGCAACCCGTGGTGCTGACAAGTTTGCCGGGTCGGAACGGTACGAAGCAACCACACCAGGTTCGGGACCGGTCCTCGCCAATGCGTTGGCCCACTTCGAGTGCGTCACGATCGACCGCACGGAGGTTGGTGACCACTGGGTGATCTACGGCGAAGTCATGGAATCCGTCGTGACCGACGAAACCACTCCACCCCTCGTGTGGCTCGACCGGGGCTTCGTGAAGATCGAGGCGTAGCTCGCCCCTTTGTCCGGATTGTTGGCCGGGCCGATGTCTTGGCGCGAGATACATCGCTGGTCACCGGTGTCTCAAGATGGCGACACCGGGGAGATCGGTGAAGGCTCCTGTATCTGATGTGACTATGGCACGGTTCGTCGCTCGAGCGGTGGCGGCGATGATGAGATCATGGGCACCACGGGGCCGACCGATCTTTCGAACCGCTGCGAGGAGGTCAGCATGCTCACGTGCAATTGCCGTGTCATAGGGGATGATCCGCAGTGAGTCGATGATGTCGTCTGCATAGGCCTGACGTGTGCGACGACGCTTCCCTGAAGAGAGTTTCACCCCGACAAGCAGCTCTGCAACCGATATCGCGGCGACAGCCACCTCATCCTCGTCGTCTATGACATCGTCGAGCGCGACATCTCCGCGTTCCGCGTCGACGAGGAATGTCGTATCCAGGAGCAGAAGGCTCACGGTCTCTCGTCGATCTCGAGCATCGATCGAACATCGTCCAGGTCGCCAGACCAATCCTTGTCTGGTCTATGTCGCCGAAGAACTTCCTTTGCAGCGTCCCCTCGTCCACGGCCTACTGGCTCAAGGTGAGCCACCGCCCGACCGCGGCGCACGATCGTGTAGCTCTCGCCGCCGTGTTCGACATTGTCGAGGAGATCTGAGAAGTTTCTGGCTGCTTCGGTTGCAGTTACGTCCGACATGGAATCAGATTATCTGATTTTATCGGTGATGGGAAGCGACTTGTGTTCAGATGCCCCCGCGGCCGAGGTTGATCCACGTCGTCTTGATGTGCGTGTACTTGTCGAGAGCATGGCGGGACTTGTCCTTGCCACCGCAGCCTGACTCCTTGTACCCGCCAAAGGGTGCCGTGATGTCAGATGTGTCGAAGTTGTTGACCCACACGGTCCCCGCCTTCAGGCCTGCAGCCATCGTGTGAGCCCTTCCGAGGTTCGAGGTCCATACGGCCGCAGACAGCCCATATCGTGTGTCGTTGGCGATTGCAAGGGCCTCTTCCTGGTCGTCGAACGGGATGATGCCCAGAACCGGGCCGAAGATCTCGTCTCTTGCGATCTCCATGTCGTTGTCGACATCTGCGAACACGGTCGGCTCGACGAAGTACCCACCCGTTTCGGTATGCATCCGGTTTCCACCAGCGACAAGACGAGCGCCTTCGTCGGAGCCGCGCTCGATGTAGCCCATGATCATCTCCAGCTGGACGTCGTCAACCACGGGTCCCGCCTTGGTTGCCGGGTCGAGGGGGTTCCCCGGACTCCACGACTCTGCTGAATCCGCGACCCGTTCGACGACCTCGTCGTAGATCGATCTCTCCACGAGGAGCCTCGAACCTGCGATGCACATTTCCCCTGTGTTCCAGAAGATCGAGAAGCCGACCGCACCGACTGCAAAGTCGAGATCCGGAGCATCGGCGAAGATGATGTTCGGGGTCTTGCCGCCGGTCTCTGCGGAGACCCGCTTCATGTTCGACCTTCCCGAGTATTCGAGAAACAGCTTTCCGACCTTGGTCGAGCCGGTGAACGTGATGCCGTCGACGAGTGGGTGGAGTCCCAACGCACGACCCGCAGTCTCACCGTAACCGGGAACGACATTGAGCACACCTGGCGGAATGCCGGCCTCGAGGGCAATCTCGCCGATACGAATCGCTGTGAGGGGTGACTGCTCCGCAGGTTTGAGAACGACCGAGTTGCCAGCCAGGAGAGCAGGTGCGAGCTTCCACGAGTTCATCATCATGGGGAAGTTCCAAGGTGTCACCGCTCCGACGACGCCAAGCGGCTCACGTGTGATCAGACCGAGGGCACTCGGGCCGGTTGGTGCGATCTCTCCGTAGAGCTTGTCTGCGGCTTCGCCGTACCAAGCATATGTGTGTGCTGCCTGGTTCACATCGACGCGACCCGAGTAGCGGATCGGCTTGCCGACATCAAGAGTCTCCAGTAGCTGGAGCTCGTCAGCATTTGCGTGGATCAGTTCTGCAAGACGAATGAGTGCCTGGCCGCGGTCTCTTGGTGAGCGTTGGGACCATCGTCCGTCTTCAAAGGCCGTCCGTGCGGACCTCACGGCAGTGTCTATGTCTGCGGCATCGCCCAACGCCACCTCTGTGATCGTGGTGCCTGTTGCCGGATTGGTGGCCGCAAACCGCTCACCTGATCGTGCATCGATGTGCTCACCGTTGATCAACATCTGGTGAGGTGCGGTGACTGCAGCGGCAGCCTCTGTCCAGTCTGCGAGGGTCTTCGTCATGATCGCTCCTCTGTGATGCGGTGCCACCGAAGCCTGTTGACCGCGGAGCGCTCGTCCGGTTCATGTGCTGTCGACAGCTCGAGATCGACGGTGCCGTCCTCGTTCGTGAACCACTCGATGTTGCGTATCTGGGTACCGCCGACCCAATCGGGGAAGAGGCTCAGCTCGACGTGATGATGGACCTGGCTTCCAATGACCTCGAATGAACCCGCGTAGGACAGGTATCCGGCTGCAGCCGATGCCCGCTCAAGCGCTTTTGCTTCGGCGAATGATCGAGTTCCGATGGCGTCACGATCCGTCTTCATCAGCGAGGCGATCATTCGCCCTTCGTCCGTGTAGGTGAGAAGACCGGTTGCCCTTCCTCGAAATGGCCTGATGACACGTCCGCCCTCCATCTCAACGGTCCAATGGATGAGTTTCCAGGTGCCTACGAGCTCATGCATGGCGTCACACTATCGGAACTCGGCCGACTCGCTACCGCATGGAGGAGGCGGGATGCACATGGACGAGCGATCGGCGTACCCTCGAGCGTCGTGAACGGTCGGAATATTCCACTCATTGTTGTGGCGTTCCTCATCGGGGCGCTTGCAGCAGCCGGTATCGGCGTGCGCGTCATCGAGGAGGTGCGCACAGACGAGGACGCAACATCGTTACCACCCGAGAATGTGTCATCGACAACGTTGCCGAAGGCGGAGTACTTCATTGATCCTGATGAAGTGCTGATCGCTTCCACTGCACTTGTGCCCAGATCGGTGATCGGGACCGATTCGACGTTTGCGATCGAGTACGAGCTCATCTCTCTCGCTCCAACCTCGGGAGTGCCACCGATCGAGATCTTCACGTTCCGCAGGGTCCAGCAGTTTCCGAACGAGGATCTCGACTTCATATATCCCCGAACGTGGACCCTGACAACAGAGTCGCGGACGATCGAAGGTGGGCCTGCCAACCCCAATGTGCGCGTGGCGCGATTCGATCTTCCCGAGGGTGTCGTTTCGAACGATGTCACCTCTGTGCAGATCATCGATCCGCTCATGCTGTACCCACTCGACACGCTGTTCGATCTATCCGAGGAGATACCGTCAACCGAGGTCATCGACGGTGTGTTTGCGGAGTTGCTGAACATCTCCGAGCAGGGCGACTCCAGCATCGTGCAGATCGGCTTTAGCTCTGATGATCCCATC
>QMQC01000015.1 GCA_003648875.1 Actinomycetota bacterium | reverse complement strand
GTGATCCTTGTGCAATAGTGTGCATCACCATGCACGGGTGTTCGATATGCTCAGTAGCTTGATGAGCAGAGTTCTGATGAGGGCACTGCAGCTTCAGATACTCTTGCTTGTGGTTCTGGCGACAGGCTGTGGCGGCGGTCCGTCCCTCCCTGACTACGCAGAAGACGTTGAAGCGCTCGTTGCAACGATGAACGCCCGTCTTGACGAACTCGATGCCGAAACGATTGGTACACGAGATCTGGACGAGATCAAGAGATACGCCCAGCAGCGGATCATTGCTCGCTCTGACTTTCTCGCCGGCATGAGTGACCTCGAACCTCCCGATGACGTGTTGGAGTTGCACGAGACTGCAGTTGGGATCATGCAACGGGTTTTCGACTCTGAATCGATTCTGGCCGATCGAGTCATGAACCTCGAGTCTGCCAGTGGCATCGATGCGATCTGGGAGACACCAGAGGGGATTGCAGCGCGAGCCGCAGATGAGCAGGCAATAGCGTTGTGCCATGCAGCACAGTCCGAATTCGATCAGACGGCAGACCGCCAGGAGCTCCAGGACGTTCCTTGGATCCCGTCTGAGATGAGGAGCGTCATTGTGGTCGCTTTCGGTTGTGATGCCGACAATCGATAGCGGGCAAGCTCCGGTGCGGCAGTGGCTGAGGCCTACATGATCGATTTCTGGCATACTCCGCTCTTGATGTGTCCCATGGAGATGATCGGGTGAGTGACGAAAACCGCAACGACGAGGCGTCCGAGTCGTCGGGCGAATCCACCGGTCTCGGGCAGATCGGTCACCGGCGACAGCTTCGCATCGGTGGCATCGAGATCGCCGGGCGCCGTCGGCGACCATCCGGTGAGAAGGCTCCGCTGCCACGCGAACTGCAACGCAGTGGGCGTTTCTGGTTGTTTGCTGGTCTCGTAGTCGGGTTGCTTTGGACGACGCTGTTTGCGTTCCCTGCGACCACGGAGTGGTGGGGAAGATTCGACCACCGCATCCTCGACTGGTTCGTGGAGATCAGAAACGACACTTTGACTTCGGTCATGAAGGGCCTTCACGCCCTCGGGTCGCTGTGGTTCTATCGACCTCTTCGATGGGCCATGATCCTTGTTCTCGCACTATTCCGCCGTTGGCGACCTCTGGCGGGTGTGGTTGTAGCGTTCATCGTGGTTGACACGGTGCAGAGAGTCCTAGCGGAGAACATCGGGCGTACTCGACCACTGGTCGACATCATCGGCGACTGGGCGGGATATTCGCACCCCTCAGAGCCGGTTGCACTCCTGGCCGTAACCGTTGTTGTCGCCGGCTTCGCCCTCCTTCCCAGTGGTAAATGGCGAACTCGCTGGTTCATGGGCTCTACCGTCGTGGTCGGCCTTCTGGCTGTGTCTCTCATCTATCTGGGGACCGACCATCCCTCAGATGTCATTGTTGGCTGGCTGATCGGTCCGGTTGTTGGTGTGCTCGTATTCCGATGGATGGCCCCCGAGTCGATCTTCCCTGTTACGTATGGTCGCGGTAGCACCGCTCATCTGGACGTTTCAGGTCAACGGGGTGAAGCGATCAAGACCGCGCTGAAGGAGCAGCTGGGTTTGGAGGTACTGTCGATCGAGCCGTTCGGACTCGAGGGTTCGGGCGGATCGACTCCGCTTCGGATCAAATGCTGTGGCGATCCCGACGTGTACCTGTTCGCAAAGCTCTACGCCAAGAGCCATCTGCGTGCTGACCGGTGGTACAAGGTTGCGCGTACGATCCTGTACGGATCGCTCGAGGACGAGGTCCGCTTCGAATCGGTCCGGCGCCTGGTTGAGTACGAGGACTACATTCTGCTGAAACTGCAGGATGCGGGGTTGCCATCCCCTCGCACCATGGGTTTCGTCGAGATCACACCCGAACGAGAGTATGCCATCGTCACGGAGTTTCTTGAGAACGCCAAAGAGATGGGCGACGCGGATGTGGACGATGACATCATCGATGACGCCCTCGACATTGTGAGGAAGCTCTGGGATGCCGGTTTGGCTCACCGCGATATCAAGCCGGCCAACGTCATGGTGAGTGGAGGCAGGGTCATTCTCATCGATCCAGCGTTTGCAACCATCCGCCCCTCTCCCTGGCGCCAGGCGGTGGATCTCGCCAACATGATGATCATCCTTGCGCTGAGAAGCTCGCCGGAACTCGTATACCAGCGGTCTCTACGGTATTTCTCGCCCGACGATGTTGCGGAGGCATTCGCAACCATGAGAAGCGTGACGATTCCATCTCAGAGCCGATCATCCCTCGCTCTCCTCAAGCGAACTGAGGGAATCGACATCATTGCGCGGTTCAGGGAGCTGGCGCCGACCAGAGAGAGGATCAGTTTGCAGCGTTGGTCCTTCCGCCGGCTGTGGCTGACGGTTGGTGTTGCCTTCGCCATCATGACGCTCATCAGGCTCCTCATCGACAACGTCCGGGCTGGTGTGATATGACCCGCAAGTTGCTCTTGGGATTGGCCATCGGAGTCTTGGCATCCGCGTGTGCGAATCCGATAGGACGATCAGTTCCGGAATGTGACACGGCAAGGACTTCGCTGGTGCTGGAGGTGCAGTCCGTTCCCGGGTCGGCATACGTTTCATGTATCAACGGGCTCAAGACCGGCTGGGATTATCGGCACCTGGAGGCAAGAAGTGGGCGCTCGGTGTTCTGGCTGGATTCCGATCGAATGGGTGACTCGTTCGTCGCGGTCGAGAGCGTTCTTTCATGCGACATCGGTGACGCCACTCGTTCAGACTTCTATGACTCGCCGATACAACACTTCAAGGATGTTGTCTCCGAGACGACGGTCGACATCGTCCTGGTGCCTGAGGGGGTCTCTGAGCTAACCCGGTCCTATGCAACCGAGGTCAAAGCCAATCTCGAGGCCACCGAGATCAAGGGCCGTAACACCGAAGCACCCATCTCCATATCGGATGAGCCGACAGCTGCCCGAGTCAGCAGGGCGGCCGCCACGGGGGCACACGTCATCACAATGAGCGTCCGCGACGCTGAGGAAGGAACGTTGACCCTCATCCTGAGCGGTCAGCAGCAGGAATACGAGGGTGATCTCGATCACGTGATCGATGCGATCGAGGATGTTGAGACCCAGTCCAGCTACCGCGGCAAGTGGTATTTCGTGTTCGAGGGTGGATGCGTCGTGTACACATTTGATGCCGAAGGACCGGGCGTGGACACGATTGAGCGTGACATTGATCAGGCACTCGGTCTATACGACGCCGGGGCGTTGCGGCAGGTGGCCAGGGACATGGGATACAACCTGCCGTGACCGAACTCGTCGATCCGCAGGATTCGAAGTCGAAGGTGGCTGTGTGGAAGCGAATTCTCCAGGCTGCCATCTCCCTTGCGATCGTTGTTGGCATCTTTGCCGGTGTGATGCCTCTCATCGCCGACTACGGCGATGTGTTCGACACCATAAAGGAGATGACCGGCCTCGAGGGTGGCTCGCTCGTACTCATCGGTCTCTGGAACCTCGCCACATACTGGTTCGTGCTGACGGCAGCGCTACCAGGACTGCGTCTGCGGGAAGCTGCTGTTGTCAATCAGGCATCGACTGCTGTATCGAACACGATGCCCGCGGGTGGTGTCATCGGTGTCGGGGTGTCGATCACCATGCTTACGTCCTGGGGTTTCACGATCGGGTCCATCGGCCGCTCGGCTGTCGTGACCGGTATCTGGAACAATTTCGTCAAACTTGGCATGCCGGTGCTTGCTCTATCACTTCTCGCTCTCGAAGGTGAGATCACACCAGCTCGCTTGCTGTCCGCGGCTGTCGGCATCGCCGTGCTGGTTGGCGCAGTTGTGGTGTTCGCAATGTTGTTACGCAGCGATCGGCTCGCAAGGACGCTCGGTCGCGGTCTGGGCCGTTTTGTTGATTGGGCGCGTCGATTGCTTCGGAAGGAAGCAGTCGGAGGGTGGGGAGAACGCGCGTCGACGTTCCGAACCGAGACGATCGGGCTCTTGAGGCATCGATGGATCTGGCTGACGGTCGCCACGCTTGTGAGTCACATCTCACTGTATCTGGTGCTACTCGTTGCATTGCGCCATGTCGGAGTGTCTCAAGATGAGCTGAGCTGGATCGCTGTGCTTGCTGCGTTCGCATTCGTACGGTTGATCTCAGCGCTCCCGCTGACCCCCGGCGGCGTTGGGGTCGTGGAACTCGGGTATGCCGCAGTAATGACGCTTGGGCTTGACGACTTGACAAGTGCAAAGGTCGTGGCGGCGATCCTCGTCTTCAGAGCGGTGACGTACCTGCTCCCTATTCCGCTTGGCCTCATCTCGTATGGCACATGGAGAGGGAACAAGAGCTGGAAGATGACCGAGGAAGAGCGAGCTCTGATCTCCGGCGATGCCTACGAAGTCGAGCGGGATATCGCCTCATCCTCAACAGAGGCATAGGCCGCTGACGAGTTCGATCCATGAGCTGACATGATCACCTGGGGTCGCATCAGAAGCGTGAGCAGCAGCCAAGGATGGAGAGTTACGGTCGATGGCAACCACAGCGTTGCGTTAGGGTCTCGTGCTGGAGGATCCCTTGACCGCTGACACACCAAGAACCGTCGCCGGGGGGCGACTGCAGAGCCATCCCCTGTTGCTCGACCATCCTGTGGCGACACGGATCGCACTTGGCCTGTGGGCGTTCAGCGCGCTCCTTTTCCTTGCTATTGCATTTCCAGCCCTCAGGGAAGCTGTACAGGTCGTCGACGATGCTGTGCATCGATGGGTCGTTTCCGTCGAGTGGGGCCCCGCTGTCGTTGCAGCCCAGGTGCTCGACTTCATTGGCACCGCATGGGTCGTGTGGCCGGTGATGGCGGTTGTCGCCGGTTGGCTGGCGTGGAGCCGTCGGTGGGAGGCGTTCTCGTCATGGGTGGTGACCATGGCTGTGTCGCAACTGATGATCGGACCCATCAAGGATCTCTACATGCGGGCCCGCCCATCGATGTCGCTGGCCGAAACCTCGAGCTGGTCCTTTCCTTCCGGTCACTCCGTGGCCGGGGCGGCAATCGCAATCGCTGCGGTGATCGTTCTCGTGCCGGCAGGTCCAAGACGACGGAATCTCGAGATGCTGGCAGCGGCGTTCGCCATCATCATGGCGCTCAGTCGTGTGTATCTCCGAGCGCACTGGCTGTCTGATGTGGCAGCCGGGGCGGCACTCGGCGCTGCTATCGCAATCGGCGTCGCTGCACTCATGCACCGGATCGATGACCGCCGCCGCGGGCGTGCGCATCACACGCACGCCTCCTGACGACCGCTCAGCGGAGCTGAATTGCCTCGGGCTGTGCTCTGTCGTGCCTCAGACCCGACATCAGGTTGACCGCTGATCCGATGAGCACACCAAAGGCAGCTCCACCTACCACGTCGAGCGGTAGATGGGCTCCCATGTACATACGGGAGAAGCCCACGACAGCCGCCAGAGCGTAAAGGGACCATCGGAGCCAGCGAGGCATGTAGGGCGACAGCACGACGGCGAGAGTCAGCGCAACTACGGCATGGCCGGAGGGATAGCCAAAAGTGTCGATAGGAGTTCGCCACCCGAACGAAACACTGTCGAGCAGAGCGCCCGGTCGGCCTCGATCGACGTATGCCTTGATGATCCTTGCGGCCGTCCATCCGAATACGATCCCACCAACCACAAGAGCAAGGGGCGGCCGCCAATGCTTGACGATGAACCACAGGATGATCGCTCCCGCGGGTAACGCAAACAACATCCCTGCCTGCTGCATGACCCACATGGGCCACTCTGCCTGTCGGGGTAGATCGTTCACCGCCCGAAAGAACGCAACTTCCCACTTTGGCAGCGGCTCGACAGCCAGGATGGTGGCGACCACGGTCACGATCAGCGCCGCGAGGATTCGCCAGCTCTCGAATCGCCACCTTCGAACCCACTCGATGCTGTCCGACTGATGGTCCGGCGTTGAGATGATCGCCTCGCGGTCTTGCACCGATGGTCCCTTGTTGAGTCCGGACACTGTAGCTCGGGGTGTTGCCATCCGCTCTCGGAGTGACGAACGCGTCGAACCCCGGGTGTCTCTGTGAGACGAGCCCGGGGTCCGGTGGGAAAGCGAGGCTACGAGGCTGGTGAGGCCCGAACTTCGATTGTGCCGAGCAGCCACCGGACTGCGTTCGGGTGGGTGTCCTCGAGGTTGCTGCGTAAACTCACATCTCGGGTCCCACTGGCGTCGATCCCAGAAGGAGAAGCAACCAAATGACCGAGCCACTGGCCACGGGTCGTCGATGGTGGCAGTACAAGAGGACCTGGCTGATTGGAATTCCGACGGTTATTGCTCTCGGAGTGGTGGGTTTGTTCGTTTGGGGCAGCTTCCAGCCCCGGCCCGCTGGGTTCGCACCAAGTGCCCCGGAGGTGGCCGCACCTGCGCAGGACGCTGCAGTTGTCGAGGGGGGCGAGGAAGCCCCTGCAGATCATGAGGTTGCTCCCGCGGAGGAGCAGTGGGTCCGCTACACGCTCGATGCGACCAGTCTGAGCGATTGGGTCTTCTTCGACTTCGAGAAGGGCCTTGTGGTCGACAGCGAATTCCTCTCGCCCGATTGGGACGTTGCATTCCGACGTACAAAGGTGTTGACGAATTCCGGCGTGACGAACCCTTCCGGTTCAGGAGGAGCTTTCGATCTCGGTGAGGTCCCGCTCGATGTTGCCGGCCCACCGGCGACAGTGGAGTTCGCGGTCGACGTACTCGGAGGCGACGACGATGACGAGCCGGAGAATCCGGCACTGGGTCGGTGGTATTCGTACTCGTTCATCAGCCACATCGTGAGCGTCAAGCCGAACACATATCTCGTGCGCACGGGCGCCAGTCGTGATGCGCTCGTTCAATTCGACTCGTACTACTGCGATGATGAAGAGTCCGGATGTATCACCTTCCGATATCGCCTCATTCCCGAGGTCGCGGATGGGAACTTGTAGCGTCCATCATCGAGACTCGTGCCACGGAGCAGCATCAGTCCTGTTGGTCGATGGTGCGCGGGTCGGTTGGTGGAAGACGGTCACGGCCCTCCTTGACGCCGATGACTGTCACTCCCGAGATGGCGATCCCGGTTGCCGATGTGATCGCCAGGGCGATGAGTGCACCAGAGTCGACGAACGCTCCGCCGAGCGCCGGACCTGCTGCCCGCCCCAGAGCGAGGACGCCCTGGCCGTCGCCGGCCCGTTCGGTTGGCTCGAGTGAGCGGTCGACGAGCATCTGGAGTACTCCGGGAATACTCATCCAGAATGCAAAACCCCACCAGGTCATCCCCACATAGAACAGCCATCCCGGTCCGATGACGGTGAGGACCATGGCCGGCCCGATCGACGCCAGGAACCATCCGGGACGACGGTGGCGCGTCGAGAGACGAGCACCGAGGAGTGCTCCTGCGGCATTGAAACTGAACGCGAGGGACGCAGCGAGGGAAGAAAGCCCGTGGACATCGCGTGCGACGATCGTCTGGTTGATGAACATCGCAGACCCAAAGAACGTCAGTCCGAACAACGACGCGAGCAGGATCCGGTTCGAGCGAGATCCTGAGATGACTCCCCTTGCGCGTTTGCGACCTGCAACGGGGGCCCACAACACTGCGGCAGGCACGGCAACGATGGCAAGGGCCGCGAACACGGCTTGATCACCCCAGCCAGCGATGATCGACATAAGGGGTGCGGCGACCAACGCTGTCATCGGCCCCGTTGCAGCGATCGAGGACATCGAGCGTTTCCTCCGCATCGCGTTGGACCATGTCAGCCAGGTCATCGTTCCCGCTGCAGCACCAACCAACACGCGAAGGAATAGAAGGACTGCGTAAATGCCCGCAAAGACGCTGAGAACATTCAGCGCAACGAGGGAGATCGCGGAGATACGCAGCAGTCTTCCAGATGGCCTCAGCAACCGCGGGAAGATGAAGTTCACGACGGCGAATGCCCCGACTTGTGCGACTGAGATCGAACTTGCAAAGCCCTCAGAGATTCCGTAGTGCTCAGACAGAGGCGTGATAAGGAAGGGCGTGGCAGAAAAGAGCATGGTCACTGCAACGGTCGAGGCGATGAGCGCAAGCGGGGCACCCTGTCGCCCGCCGTAGAGAATCCTCGAGGGAACATGCATCAAACGATTATCGCCGCAATCGGAGACGGCTGCGCCGGGTGACGATGCAGTCGTCGAGTCCTACCTCGGCGTGGTGAGGCGGCCTGGGCAGGATCTCGCTTCTTTCGCCGGCTCGAACCGTTCGTCCGATGTCGCCCGCAGCGTGTCTACGCTCAATCCTTGCGGATAGGGAGAGGGCGTTTCAATGGGTCGATCATTGCTGGTGGGCGTACAACTGCCTGAGGTCGAGCGAATCGTTGCCTGGCCGGAGGTGCGCGATATCGCGACCACGGCGGAGGATGCCGGATTCGACTCGCTCTGGGTCGGCGATCATCTGTTGTACAAGGACACTGGTGAGGCGAAAGGCCCTTGGGAGGCTTGGTCGATGCTCGCGGCGATCGCCGCCGTTACCGATCGTGTTCAGATCGGACCACTCGTCTCGGCAACGTCCTTCCACAACCCCGCGATGCTGGCGAAGAAGGCAGTGACGGTTGACGAGATCTCGGACGGCCGGCTGATCCTCGGTCTCGGTGCCGGATGGAATCAGGTCGAGTATGACGCATACGGGTTTCCATTTGATCATCGGGCCAGCCGGTTCGAAGAAGCTTTCACGATCATCCGAGGCCTGATCTCCGATGGCGTCATCGACTTCGATGGCGAGTACTACACGCTCAGGGACTGTGAGCTCGTTCCGCCTGCGCGGCCCGGTGGGATCCCCCTCATGATCGGTTCGGAGGGACCACGGGTTCTGCGAGCAACCTTGCCGTTTGTGGACAGTTGGAATGCTTGGCATGCCTGGTACGACAACACGCCGGACGGAGCCGAGGTGCTTCTCAGGAAGATCGACGACGCGTGCGTTGCCGTCGGGAGGGATCCTGTCACGCTCGGCCGGTCGCTTGCGGTATTCGTGCGGGCGCCTGGCGGTGAGATCGGTGTGCGTCAGGGGAGTCCGAATCGGAAGTCATCCGATGCAGTCGAGGGTGATCAGGCCACGATCGCACAGCACCTCTCACAACTTGCAGAATTGGGAGCTGACCATGTCCAACTCGTGGTCGACCCCATAACAGCTGAGTCGATCGAGTGGCTCGGTGGGGTGCTTGCCATCCTGGATGCGGTGTAGAACCGCTCGATCGCCCTTGCTCAAGCCGTTGCTGAGGCCTGATCGCCGAGGTCGAGATGCTCGACGGCCATCTCCCTGAGCTTGTTCTTCTGGATCTTCCCTGTGACGGTCATGGGGTACTCATCGATGATCTCCACATAACGGGGGATCTTGTAGTGGGCGATCTTGCCGGCACAGAACTCGCGCACATCGTCGGCGGATAGCCGTGCTCCGTCCTCGGTCTGGATCCAGGCCATCACCTCCTCACCGAATCTGGCATCCGGAACGCCCACGACCTGCACCTCACGGATCCGGGGATGCGTATAGAGGAATTCCTCGATCTCGCGGGGATAGACGTTCTCGCCGCCACGGATGACCATGTCCTTGATCCGGCCGACAATGTTCACGTAGCCCTCGTCATCCATCGTCGCCAGATCCCCCGTGCGCATCCAACCGTCCGCGTCGATCGCATCCTCAGTTCGCTCTGTGTCATTCCAGTAGCCAGCCATCACCGAGTATCCCCTGGTACAGAACTCTCCGGACATCCCCCTCGGAAGGGTCTCACCCGTCTCAGGATCGATGATCTTGATTTCAACATGTGGGTGCACCTGGCCGACGCTGCCGACCCGCTTGTCGATCGGATCATCAGTGTGCGTTTGTGTGCTGACGGGTGAGGTCTCGGTCATGCCATAAGCGATGGTCACCTCGTCGAGGTTCATGCGCTCAATGCACTGTTTCATCACCTCGGTGGGACATGGCGAGCCAGCCATGATGCCCGTGCGAAGCGTTGAGAGGTCGTACGATTCGAGTTCGAGTTCGGCAAGTTCGGCGATGAACATCGTCGGAACACCGTAGAGGCTCGTGCAGCGCTCCTCCGATACTGCCTCCAGTGCGCTCTTCGCCTCAAAGGCCTCTCCGGGGAAGACGATCGTCGCGCCATGGGTCGTTGCGGCCAGGTTTCCGAGCACCATGCCGAAGCAGTGATAGAGAGGCACAGGTATGCAAATCCGATCTGCAGCGGTGTAGCGGCAAATCTCCCCGACGAAGAAACCGTTGTTGAGGATGTTCATGTGGGTGAGGGTTGCGCCCTTAGGATATCCGGTGGTTCCTGAGGTGTACTGGATGTTGATCGGGTCATCTGGGCTGAGTGTCGCTCCGATGTCAGTGACCTCAGAGGTACTGGCTTTGTCTCCGTCAGCCAGGAAAGATGTCCAATCCTCCGTATCGAGGAACACGACATGTTCGAGTGCGGGAACCGATGGCCGAACCTCTTTGACCATCGCCACGTAGTCCGAAGTCTTGAAACGTGGAGTAGCGAACAGGCCCCGACATCCGGATTGCTCGAGAGCGTACTGGAGTTCGTGCGTGCGGTAGGCAGGGTTGATGTTGACAAGGATCACGCCAACGAGTGCGGTGGCGTACTGCAGTAGCACCCACTCTGCGTTGTTCGGTGACCAGATGCCGACGCGGTCGCCCTTCTTGAATCCCATCGCAATAAGGGAACACGCCACCCGGTCGATCTCTTCTGCGAACTCCTGATAGGTCCACCGGATGCCTTGATGGCGCGACACGAGAGCCTCGTTGTCTCCGTACAGGCTCACGGTGCGGGCCAGGTTCTGTCCGATCGTTTCCCTGAGCAGCGGCGTTGAGGTATCGCCTCTGGCGTGACTCAGCGTCGTCATGGCCTTGCCTCCATCCGGCCGGGGTCGTAATGCCAGCATACGCCTCCACTTGGCAGCGAGCCGTTCGCTGCCGCCGATCGGTGGGATCCCACCCAAGGGCTATCGTGCCCCAATGATTCCCATCCTCACCGGTCTCGCTGCTGGAGGTCTGCACGTATTCTCGGGTGTTGACCATCTTGCCGCTCTCGCACCCGCTGCCGTGGAGAACCCCGCAAATGCGACACGCACTGGCATGTTCTGGGGTCTGGGCCACGGAATCGGTGTGAGCATCGTCGGCGGTGTCGGGTTGGTGCTCAGAGGACTCGTCGATCTTGAGGCATGGTCGGCGTGGGCGGAGTTCATCGTCGGATTCCTTCTGATCGGAATCGGGGTGTGGGCCATCATCAGATCAAGGCGCATCGAAGTACATGGGCACAGACATGAGCACACCGACGCAGCCCATGAACACTTGCATGCTCATGATCCCGGTGATCCTTCGCACCACCACGCAGCTCTCGGAGTCGGGATCTTCCATGGGATGGCTGGCGGCGGTCACTTGTTCGGTGTTCTCCCAGCCCTCGCACTTCCGACATCCCAGGCGATCATGTATCTGCTCGCCTATCTCGTGGCCTCGGTGATCGCCATGGGGTCGTTTGCTTACGGCGTTGGGCAGCTGGCAACCCGATCGGGAACCGTGTGGATCACCAGACTGATGTTCGGATCAGGAGTCCTTGCCGTGATCGTCGGCGTGATCTGGATCGTCAGCACCTGGCCCTTCTGACAGGCATCTGAGACTCCGAAGCCGCGTCGCGGCCATGGTCGATGAGCACGAGGAGACTGCTGAATAACACATGTTGGCCATCTCGACGATCATCCATCACCACTCGCTGTGGTCTCGGCTCCGCCATTCCGCCACAAGGAGTGGCGAAACCTCTACCTTTGCGAGTGGCGCGCCTGGTCGCCGATCTCACCAACGGCATTAATCAGCAGCCTCCTAGCGGCGTGCCCTTGGCCGATGCCGACCGGGCACACCGCCAATGGGTGACGCTATGGCATATGGGTTGCCGCCATGTAGACGGGGCAATGCGGTTGGTCGGGAATCGTGTTTGCTGTGCACGGCTCCGCTCCGGATCAGAAGTCAGAAAGCCAGGTCTTGACATCGGATCTGCTCCCGGCATCCTCTGCTTGACCGTGGTACGCAATCTCGATTCGGACGATCGATGTGAGTGGATCCTTCATTTCGTGCCAGAGTGCCGCACCGAGAGCCGGAAGTCCGATGATCCCCTCTTGGCCGAGTGTCGCTCGCATGTGCACGACAGCAGTGCCGCTGCGACCGATCACGCGACCAGCACCCCTGTGCCTCGCGGTGCACGGTGATAGCGGCTTCCGCATCTTCTGCCTCCTCGTCAACCCAGTACCGGAGATAGCTGACGCCGTACTTGGCCTGTGTCTCGAGATCCGCTTTGTGAGCTTCCGCCACATCGGCGGCTGAAACGCCACCTTCGATGTTGTGGATGTCCATGAATAGTGACATTGGGTCCTCCTCGATTCGTCTCTGGGTCACTGGGGCGAACGTATCCGCACGGATTCACGCGGTCGTGGGGGTAAGGCCTTATGTAAGGATGATGAGATACTCAGATTCGGGTACCTCTACACAGGGTCGAGGATGCCTTGCGTCCGCGCTGCATCGACCGCGGCCTCGCGGCCCGGCACGTCGAGTTTCATGAGAACGGCAGACACGTGATTCTCAACCGTGCGTTGAGAGACGAACAGTTCATCTGCGATCTCCGTGTTCGTGAGACCCTCAGCGAGGAGTTCGAGAACCTCAGCCTGTCTTACGGTCAGTCCAGCTGCGTGCTCTCTGGTCGCTCGTGACTTGCCACGAGGCACGTTCACGCCTTGGTCGCTGAGGGCGCGTCTGACCTTGTTGGCGGTCGCAGTTGCTCCGAGGTCCTCGAAGAGGTGGATGGCCTCGATCTGCTCGGCTTCGGTGCCATGCATGAGGGCGAGACCCTCCTCGTACGGGATACCTCTCTCTCGCCAGAACTCGGCCGATTTCTGGTATTCACCCTCGATGATCCATCCGTAGAAGTCTGCGGTCCCCTCAGGCACGTTGTCGAGTAGCCCGAGTTTCCACATCCAGAACGCAAACGCCCCGCTCGGCCATGGCGTGCCTTTGGCGATACCCTCAGCCAACACCTTCTCGAGGCGCTCGATAATCTCGGGGTCCCTGTCTTCAGACAGCCAGATGTACTCTGCCAGCGCCGCAGCAGCAGTATCAAGTACGGTCAGACCCTCCGCCGGAAGAGCGAATTCCCACATCCGGAGGATCGCTGTTCGCGCTTCACCACGGCCTCGTCGCGCTTGGATCGATCCGAGCACGCGCCATGCCAGCGATTCCACCTTGGGGTTCGATCCGAGCGTTTCGGTCGCTGCATCCTCGGCCGCAGCCCACTCGCCCTTCCACAGCAGGAACTCCGAGTACATCGCCTGTCCGTCGACCTCGAGCGTTCGAATCTCATATCGAGCTGCCGTATCACGTGCCCGCTGTGCGAAGTCAGCCGCTCGCCCTACGTCGCGCACATCTCCAGACATCGCGGCCATGGTTATCAGTGCAATGATCTGGCCCCAGCGATCGCCGGCATGTGCTGCCCGTTCGTGAGCCTCCTCGATCAAAGACATTCCACCTATGTCTC
>QMQC01000014.1 GCA_003648875.1 Actinomycetota bacterium | reverse complement strand
CATCGAAGTCCCTCTGCTCGAAGGCGATACCGAATACCTGGAGGTCCCTGCGGGCACCCAACCCGAAACCGTGTACCGCATCGGGAAGAGAGGTGTCCCACGGTTGCAGCGCAGAGGAAGGGGTGACCTTCTGGTGCATGTCGAGGTTCGAGTGCCTACAGAACTTGGGGAAGAGGCCGAGGATGCGCTGCGGTCGTACGCAGACATTCAAGGCGAACGGCCAGCCCAGAAGAAGCGAGGCCTGTTTCGGCGATGAGGGGGGATTGCTCGCGGGGCTCGCTTCCGAATCCGGATTTCGGATGGCGGTTCTCGGTCTCCGGATTTTGCTGTATTCCTGTCATACTCCTTGCCACTCTGGGCAGCGGTGCAGTATTGTGTAGTGACCATGCACCGCATGTGAGGAGGGAGTTATGGGGTACAGCGTCAGAGTCGGCGAACGACTCAGAACGATCAGGCTTCAACGCGGCATGTCACTCCAGGATGTGCACCGCACAACTGACGGTGAGTTCAAGGCAGCGGTCCTCGGGGCATACGAACGTGGCGAGCGCAGCCTCTCGCTCCCCAGGCTGAAACGTCTTGCGGGCCATTACGAGGTGCCTGTGAGCCAGTTGCTCCCCGTGGAGGACTCATACGAGCTGTCATCGATACCGGACGGAAGCGTCTCGATCGATCTTCGGCGAGTTGATGCCCTTGACGCCAAGACCTCCGCGATCATCGAACGGTTCCTGCAGCGCATCCAGATTCAGCGGCAGGACTTCAACGGGCGGGTCCTCACCATCCGCGCATCAGATGTCGCGATGCTTGCAATGATGCTCGATGTTGCCGATGTCGATCTCGTCGCGAAGCTCAGCCACGAGGACAATTCTCCCTGAGATCCGATCCACAGACGAACCCTTGGGTACATAGGGTTCAGGGATATACTCGCGTCATTCCATTTGCGCTATCCAGATGCCGGAGTCGCCAGGACCACGAGGAGCTAGGCATTGACCTATCCCCCCGATACTGAAGCACGGGTGCGCGTTCCTTCCAATCACCTGATGGTTGAACTGTTGGGCACGAGGGACGTGCATCTTCGTCGCGTCGAGAATGCGTTTCCGAAAGCCCGCCTCGTGGCCAGAGGCAACGAGATCGACATCACCGGTGATGAACGCGAAATCGGACTCGCCCACACGGTGTTGGACGAGTTGCTTGTCCTCGTCCAGGAGGGCCAGTCGCTCGACGCAGACAGAGTCGATCGTGTGATCGATATGGTGAGATCCGACGTACCGAAGCCGTCCGATGTCTTCACACACTCGATCTCGGTCGGTAGAGGCAAGATCGTCCGGCCGAAGACACTCGGCCAGAAGGGATATCTCGATGCGATCAGGGAGCACACGCTCGTATTCGGTATCGGACCCGCCGGTACAGGTAAGACCTATCTTGCGATGGCGGCTGCGGTCGAGACACTCCTGACGGGTGGCGTACGACGCATCATTCTCTCCAGGCCCGCCGTTGAGGCAGGGGAGCGGCTTGGGTTTCTTCCCGGTGACCTCGCTGCGAAGGTCGATCCGTATCTCAGACCTCTGTACGACGCCCTCTACGAGATGCTCGGCCCAGAACAGACCGGCAGGCTCATGGATCAGGGAACGATAGAGATAGCACCGCTCGCATACATGCGCGGGCGCACACTCAATGACGCATTCGTAGTGCTCGATGAGGCCCAGAACACGACGCCCGAGCAGATGAAGATGTTCCTCACCAGACTCGGATTCAATTCCAAGATGGTGATCACCGGTGACGTGACCCAAATGGACCTTGGCGATGGGCGTCCATCCGGCCTCAAAGTGATCCGGAGCGTTCTCCACGGCGTCGATGGTGCGGGATTCGTGGAACTCACGGGAGACGATGTTGTGAGGCACCGCATCGTTGCTGCGATCGTCCAGGCCTACGCCCGATACGAGGCTGACCACAGGGATCGCTCGTGAGTGCTTGGGTACTCAACAAGAAGCGGCTCGTGAACATCGGGATCCTCGTTGTCACGATTCTCGCTGTGTCGATGATCCTCGGCATCGGCTACGAGAACGTGCCCGACCTCGACCCGCGCCTCACCGTCGGCGAGCCTTCTCCCAAGGATTTCGATGCGAACCGCACGACGTCTGCGATCCTTGACAGGGACAAGACCGAAGCCGCTCGGAACACTGCGGCAAACAATGTTCCCGCGCCTTTCACCCAGGATCCAGCGATAGCCACAGGTGTATTCAACGCGATCAACGTGTTCTACACCGAGCTGGAAGACGGTGCGCTTGGTCCCCCAGCTGTGGTGGAGACCGCGACGGTGCCGAACCTGATCGGAATGAGCGAAGCCGATGCCGAAGCCGAAGCTTCCGGCGAGAGCCTATCGGTCGTCGTAGCCGGATATCTCGAACCGCCCGACGAAGCGCTCGATCGTACGGTCGCAACACAAACGCCCAGGCCGGGTATTGAAGTGGACGTGGACGCAAGCATCAATGTGTTCATGTACCTGGTCGGAGCCTCGTCAACGTCATCCACATCGACAACCACAACGACCCGACCGGATACCACGACGACCACACTGCCACGCATCGACAGAGAGCTGCAGATCGAGGATCTGCTTGCGGCCCATCCTGTGCTCGATGTGCTGACGGTCACCCTGTTCGTCGACCTCCACGAGAAGGATCTGGACCGGGTCCTTGAAGGGGAGGCGTCGGTGATCCCCGAGATGCAGACCACAAGCATCGAGTGGGCGAGAGAGGAACTCGCAGCGGGGATTCGGAACCAGGGCGATCTGGACGATGTCGTTGCGAAGTACCGGAACCTACTCACGATTCCACCGATCTCGATCGCCGGACTCCCGACAGCGGATCTTGACGAGACCAGGGAAGCAATGGGGGGGCTGGTTGCAAGGCGGCTTGCGCAGAACGAGTCGGTGGACGAGCCAGCGTGGGAGATCCAGCAACAGGCCGCCCGTGACGGAGTTCCGGATCAGACGACCACGTATCGTCTTGGTGATCGCATCGCTTCCAACGGTGAGTTGCTCACCTCTGTCCAGATCGCTGCGATCGTGGAGCTCGAGTTGTTCCAACCAGAAGTCACGACTGTCGTGCCTCTGCCCGCCTTGATAGTCCTTGGGATCATCCTCATCCTCATCCTCGTCTTCCTTCTTGCGAGCGTCACGCCAAAGGATCTCGACCGACCACGTCGTGTTGCGCTCATGGGGATCATCGTGGCTCTCAGCGCCGCTGCATCCCGTATCCCCGAGATCGTGTCCGGTTCGGATCACGCGATCGGCTACATCATCCCTGCGGTCGCCATCGGTGTCATGACTGCGATCCTCTTCGATCAGCGCACAGCGTTGCTCCTTGCGATCCCGCTTGCCGGTTTCACGGCGATTTCGACAGGCGACATCGCGTTCACTGTCTATGCAGGCATCGCCGCGGTCATTCCCCTGGCGTTCGTATCCAGTGTTTCGACAAGATCGCAGCTTCGTTTGTCTATCCTCGGATCCGCCGCAGTTGCAGCGCCTGTTGCTGCCGGCCTCGAGTACGTCTTCAATGCGGATCACACCGGGGCCGTTGCTCTGCAAGCTGCGGCCTGGGCCATCGTTGGCGCAGCGATCGGTGGGTTCATCGGCCAGGGGCTTGTCTCGTTCTTTGAGAGCGCCTTCGGGATCACGACATCGTTGTCGCTCCTCGATCTTCTCGACCGCAACCATCCCGCCCTCCAGCTCCTCGAGGAGAAGGCACCTGGGACCTTCAATCACTCGATGCTCGTCGGTTCGATCGCCGGCAGGGCTGCGCGGTCGATCGATGCGGACCCACTGCTTGCACAGGCGGCTGCGTGGTATCACGATCTCGGGAAGACCGAGCATCCGCAGTACTTCGTTGAGAACCAGCTCGGGTACAACCCGCATGATGATCTCCCACCCGAGGAGTCGGCCGAGATCATCCGATCCCACGTAACGGAGGGACTATCTCTCGCGGGTCAGTTCCGCATCCCTGAGGAGGTCTCCAACGGTATTCGGATGCACCACGGGACCAGCCTGATGCGCTACTTCTATCACAAGGCCCTCACGGAGGATCCAGACACAGATTCCGAGATCTTTCGGCATCATGGCGAGAAGCCGACCCGCAAGGAGATGGCGATCGTGATGATCGCAGACGCGACCGAGGCAGCAGCGAGAGCCTATGCCCAGGGCGAACAACCGACAGAGGAAGGCCTGTCGAAGCTCGTTGATACAATCGTTGCAGAGAAGCTCGATGATGGTCAGTTCGACGAATCGTCACTCACATTCGGTGAGTTGACGACGATCAAGCGAGAGGTAGTCGCCGCGCTCTCTGCGTACTACCACGCAAGGGTCGAATACCCGGATTTCCCCGAACCGCCACCACCAGAGGGGTCATGAACGTTGACGTCTCGGCAGCAAGCCGTTCCGACATCAACGAGAGCGAGCTCGCGGGATTCGCAGCCTCGATTCTCGAACGCGAATCTGTAGATGGTGATTCCGTGCTGTCGATCGCATTCATCGATGAGCATGCGATGGCGCAATTGAACGCTCATCACATGGGTAGGAAAGGACCAACGGACGTGTTGTCCTTCCCGATCGAAGATGCCGCTCCAGGCCGCCCGCCCGTTCGCGACGTGACCGGGCCACCGCTTGAACTCGGCGATGTCTTCATATGCACCGACGTGGTCGAGGCTCACGCGGACGAGTTCGAGGTATCGTTCCAAGGCGAACTCCATCTGATGGTCGTGCATGGCGTTTTGCATATTCTGGGGTGGGATCACCAAACTGCAACAGAAGCCGAGGCAATGGAAACAAGAGAAGCTGAGCACCTGGCTGCGATCGGATTGGATCGACGATGATCATCGTCGGTTGGATTGCCGCGTTCGTCTTCATCACTGTTGCCGCCATGTTGCGAGCAGGGGGGGCGAGCCTGATACGCACGCCTCGAGCCGACGCCCTCAGAGATGCTCGTGTGAATGCTTCAGGTGCCGAGACCGTGACACGATTGCTCCTGGATCGATCCGAGATCCAGCCCGCGCTCGGAACGACGATTACGGCTCTCATCGTCCTTGCCGTGATACCCATGACGTGGGCTTTGACGGACATGCTCGGTGGTGTTGAACTCGGAATCGCACTGCTTGTCATGACGATCGGTCTCCTGCTCGTCGTCGATGTCGTGCCTCGATGGTTGGGCAGAAATCGTCCCGGGTCGTTGGCCTATCGCATTGCATCTGCGCTTTCGGTCGCGATTGCCATCGGTGCAGCGGCTGGCGACCTGATCGCAGACCCTGACGAGGACGACGATTCTGGCGAATCTGATCCTTCGGATGCGGAGGAACGTGAACTGATCCTGTCGGTACTCGAGTTCACCGACACGATCGTGCGAGAGGTGATGGTGCCACGAACGGACATGATCACTATCGACGGCGCAGCTTCCACAGACGACGCGGTTGACATCGTGCTGTCGAGCGGCCGATCTCGTGTGCCGGTCACGGGTGAGAGTGTCGACCACGTTGTCGGGGTCATCTATGCGCGCGATCTGCTTGAAATGTTCGACCAGGAATCGCCGGTACGCCCCATTCAATCGATCTCCCACGACGCCTACTTCGTTCCGGAGACGAAACCGATCTCGGAACTTCTGCGAGAGATGCAGGCGAACCAGCAGCACATGGCGATCGTCATCGACGAGTTCGGAGGCACAGCAGGCCTCGTGACCATCGAGGACCTCATCGAGGAGCTCGTCGGAGAGATCGTGGATGAGTACGACGAGGAGGAGCCGATGATCGTCGAGGTCGACGGTACCTGGCTTGTTGATGCACGCCTTGATGTCGATGATCTTGCCGAGGTCGTCGGAATCGAGCTCCCCTCCGATGAATGGGACACGGTTGGAGGGTTGGTGCTTGAGCTCGCCGGACGAGTTCCCGAAGAGGGCGAGGCTTTCGACCTCGACGGTCTCGTATTCACGGCCGATTCTGTTCAGGGGAGACGCGTAGCTCGGGTGAGGGTGACCCGGGTGTGAGTCACTTCGAAACGCGTTCGGGGTTCATCTCGATCGTTGGCAGACCGAATGTTGGAAAGTCCACCCTCGTGAACTCGTTGGTCGGGGAGAAGGTCGCGATCATTTCGAGGCGGCCACAGACCACCCGGAATACGATCAGGGGGATCGTGACGCTGTCGGAGCTCAACACGCAGCTCGTTCTCGTTGACACGCCGGGCATTCACAAACCTCGGAACGCGCTCGGGGAGAGGTTGAACACACTCGTGTATGGCTCGCTGGCCGAAGCGGATGTAGCTCTCTTTGTGCTCGACGCCACCAAGCGGATCGGGCGGGGCGATCGGTTGATAGCAGAGCGACTGCAGCAAGCAGGGGTTCCTGTGATCGTTGCGGTGAACAAGGTTGACATTGCCGGGAAGGCCGAGGTCCTCGGACAGCTCGGTGAAGCAGGGGAGTGGGATTTCGAAGCCTACGTCCCGATCTCCGCAAAGAGGGCCGACGGCATGGAGCCGCTCATCGGTGAGCTCGTCGAACTGTTGAATCCTGGTCCGTTCTTCTTTCCACCAGATGCGAAGTCTGATCAACCGGATGAATTGTTCGCAGCTGAATTGATAAGGGAGAAGTACCTCTCACGCCTTCGCGATGAGCTTCCCCATTCGCTCGCCGTCGTGATCAACGAACTCGAGACCCTCGAAAACGGCGTCATGCGTATCGACGCCACTGCAATTGTCGAACGTGACTCCCAGAAAGGCATGGCCATCGGCAAGGGTGGCAGTCTCGTGCGAGATGTCGGAACCGAAGCGCGGGTCGACCTCGAGAAGCTCTTCGGCACCAAGGTCTTCCTCGAGCTCAACGTCAAGGTCGAGAAGGACTGGCAGCGCAAGAACGAACTGCTCGATCGGCTGGGGTTCTAAGTAGGAAGTCCTCCCTTCAGGGGGGACAAGCGAGTCTTCGAGCTAGGGGGGAGTGCGAGCCCGCGAGCGTTGCGGGGCTCGTGTCTTGCTGTGGTTCTTCGCGTGCCGGGCTCGCCGCCTTCAGCCGGCGATCTGGTCAAACGTCGCGGCCAGTTCGAGGTCCTTGCTCGTCAGCGCACCCTCTGAGTGCGTGGAGAGGACACAGGTCACCTTGTTCCACCTGATGTTGATGTCGGGGTGATGGTCAGCAACCTCTGACGCTGCACCGATTCTGACCACGAAACCCAGAGCCTCATTGAAGTCTCTGAACACGAACGTCCTCGTGATCGACTCGCCATCAGTGGTCCACGAGCGATGCTCTCCGAGGAAGGAGTGGATCTGGTCGGCGGAGAGGTCCGAAGGCATATGCCGACGATACTCGTCGGCCGAACCACGTAATGCGTAGTACCTGGCTCGAGCGGCGTTACTCTGCGAGTTCGCGATTCAAGGCACTCGTTGGCAATCCGAAATGATCAGGGCATCGTGCTGCGTGGCTACCCATTCGGGGAGTCGCATCGCATTGTCGTGCTTGTCAGCCCGAATCACGGCAAGCTCCGTACGGTCGCCAAGGGTGTGCGGAAGACGAAGAGCCGCTTCGGCGGCAGGCTCGAACCGTTCACCCACGTCGATCTCGTTCTGTACGAGGGCAAGAACCTCGACACGATCACCCAGGTGTCGACGATCAACGCTTTCGGTGAACTGCGGAACCATCTCGATCGGGTTCTCGCGGCGTCGACCATGCTCGAAGTCGTCGACGCTGTAGTGCAGGAAGGCGAACCGTCGATGAGAATGTTCCTCCTCCTCCAACGGGGGCTCACAGTGCTCGACCACCGCGAGCCCCATCCCGACCTGGTGACGTCGTTCCTCTTGAAGGCCGCAGACATCATCGGGGTTGCGCCGTCGTTCGAATCTTGTGCCGGTTGCGGCAAGAGTGAAGGGCTCAAACGGTTCAGCTTCGCCGCAGGTGGGTCGCTTTGCGAGTCTTGTAGGACCCCGGGGGCATATTCGTTGCGAGATGGACTTGTCCCTCATCTCGCTGCTGTGGCTGCGGCCGACCTCACAGCGTTGCCAGACACGAACCCGTCGATGTCGAGCGAAGCGCTCGGCGTGACGAGGCGTTTCATGGAGCATCACCTCGAACGTGAGCTCAAGAGCCTGGTGATGCTCGATGGCTGACAAGATCAGCGTCGATGTCGACCGCGACGCGATTCCCCGCCACGTCGGCATCATCATGGACGGCAACGGCCGGTGGGCAAACGCAAGAGGCCTCCACCGCACCCAGGGCCATGCCGCAGGTGAACCAGCACTCTTCGATGTCGTGCACGGCGCCCTCGAACTCGGAGTCGAGTGGCTCACGGTGTACACCTTCTCAACGGAGAATTGGAACCGCGACGACTTCGAGGTGTCGTTTCTCATGCAGTTCAACGTTGATCTGTTGGAACGACGCCGCGACGAGCTCAACGAACTCGGTGTCAGAGTGCTCTTCATGGGAGATGTCGACGACGAGAGAGTGCCACAGGTGCTTCGTGATCAGATCCGATCGGCAGAGGAGCTCACCGCCGAGAACACGACGATGACGATGGTCTTTGCATTCAACTATGGCGGCAGGGTCGAGATCGTCGATGCGATCAGGCGTGTTGCTGCTGATCTGCTTGCTGGGGAGTTGCGGCCCAATGAGATCGATGAAGACACGGTGAGCGACCACCTGTACCTTCCCGAAATGCCGGTTCCGGAGCTCATCATCCGAACCAGCGGCGAGCAACGCACGTCGAACTTCCTGCTCTGGGAGGCCGCATACAGTGAGTACGTGTTCACACCCGTCCTGTGGCCCGATTTCGACAGGGAGGAACTCGCAAGATGCATTGCGGAGTATCAGGAAAGGGATCGGCGCTTCGGCGGTGCCATCGATGAATCGTTCAGTGGCTCGGCCGGGTAGCATCCGGGCACTCGAAGAGCTCTCGACCACCAGGATCCCGTGATGCCAGCCGATTTCGACACCATCGTCAACCTTGCGAAGAAACGCGGGTTCGTCTTCCAGTCGTCCGAGATCTATGGGGGTCTGCGCTCGGCCTATGACTACGGGCCGTTGGGCACGGAGTTGCTTCGCAACGTCAAGGATCAGTGGTGGCGTTCGATGGTTCGGATGCGTGACGATGTGGTTGGCCTCGACTCGGCGATCCTCCAGTCCACAGACGTGTGGATCGCAAGCGGTCATCTCGAATCGTTCTCGGACCCTCTGGTCGAATGCACGAACTGCAACAGCCGTCACCGATTGGACAAGCTCGACGACCCGAACAAGTGTCCGACATGCGGCAGCTCGGGTACTTTCACGGAACCGAAAGAGTTCAACCTCATGTTCAAGACACACATGGGACCAGTCGAGTCCGAGGGCAATGTCGTGTACCTGCGCCCCGAGACTGCCCAGGGGATCTTCACGAACTTCGAGAATGTTCGCCGCACAGCAAGGATGAAATTGCCGTTCGGCATCGCTCAGATCGGCAAGGCTTTCCGAAACGAGATAACGCCGGGCCAATTCGTCTTCAGGACGCGCGAGTTCGATCAGATGGAGATGGAGTATTTCTGTCATCCGGACGATGCCGAGGAGAAGTTCCAGGAGTGGGTCGAAATCCGCCAGCAGTGGTACATCGAACTCGGTATGACCCCTGAGAATCTCAGGCTCCGTGAGCATGAGACCGACGAGTTGGCTCACTATGCCGCAGGTACCTACGACGTGGAGTATCTCTTCCCTTGGGGGTGGGACGAACTCGAGGGCATCGCCAACCGGACCGACTTCGACCTCAAGGCCCACATCGAGCGTTCCGGCGAGGATCTCACATACTTCGATCAGGAGGCAGACGAACGGTTCGTACCGTACGTGATCGAGCCTTCGGGAGGGGCCACGAGGACCACCTTTGCGTTCCTCATCGATGCATACACGGAGGAAGAGGTTCGAGGTGAGACCCGGGCGGTTCTCAAGCTCGATCCCAGGCTTGCACCGATCAAGGTTGCGGTGCTTCCGCTCTCGAAGAAGCCAGATCTTGTCGAGACGACGCAGAAGGTTGCGTCGCGACTACGCGAGAGTTGGCAGATCGAGGTGGACGTCACCCAGTCCATTGGTCGGCGGTATCGCAGACAGGACGAGATCGGGACACCGTATTGCGTGACGGTCGACTTCGATTCACTGCAGGACAGCCAGGTGACCGTTCGTGACCGTGACACGATGGACCAGGACCGCATCCCCATCGAAAACATCGTGGCCTACCTCACTGACCGCCTCCCGCATTAGCTCCCGGACGATTCCCCACATCCAGAGTTGATTCTCGATGACAGGCGAGTTCGACCTCCTCCCCACCGTCCGAGCTCGATCGTCGGAACATCTTGGTGAGCTGCTCGAAGAGACTCGAAGCTACGCACAGTGCCGAAGCCGAATCGCTGTTGTCATGTCAACCAACTTCGAGGCTCGGGTCCGTCCCGTGTGGATGGCTGGAGTCTCGAGCCTGTACATCAAGTAATCTCGCATCGTGGCCTACTCAAGGGATGACATCGACGCCGTTCGCGAGAGGACCGACCTCGTCGAGCTCGCTGCTGAGGTAACGAAGGTGAAGCGCTCGGGGCGTTCCACCATGGCAGTGTGCCCATTCCACTCGGAGAAGACACCCTCGCTCTCGATCGACGGTGCAAGGGGCCTGTACCACTGCTTTGGCTGTGGGAAGAGCGGGGATGTCTTCCGCTGGATTCAAGAGACCCATTCCGTCGACTTCGCCGGTGCGGTCGAGCTGCTTGCAAGACGTGCAGGCGTGACTTTGACCGTCGACCCCGAGGCAGCGAAACGACGAGGACAGCGCGAGCGCCTCGTCGGAGCGATGTCGATAGCCGTTGATTTCTACACACACAGGCTCAAGTCGGCGCCTGACGCGGGATCGGCCCGGAGCTATCTGCGCTCTCGTGGATATGACGGTGAAGTGGTGGACCGGTTCTCACTCGGATACTCACCCGATGTCTGGGAGGAGCTCGTCAAGCACCTTCGCGATCGGGGCATCCGCGACGTCACGATGGTGAAAGCGGGTCTCGCAAGCGCGACGAGCCGAGGCGGTGTCGTCGACCGGTTCCGCGATCGGGTGATGTTCCCGATCTTCGATCTGCGTGGCGACGCCGTAGGATTCGGCGCCCGCGTGCTCGATGGCGATGGGCCGAAGTATCTCAACACCCCGGAGACAGCCATCTATCACAAGTCCAAGCTGTTGTACGGACTCAACTGGGCGAAGTCAGACATCGTGCGCAGGGACACATCGGTCGTGGTTGAGGGATACACAGATGTCATCGCCATGCACCGCGCCGACATGCCGATTGCCGTGGCGACCTGTGGTACCGCTCTTGGAGAGGCCCATCTCGACCTTCTCCGACGGTTCTCCGAGCGAGTCGTCCTCGCCTTCGATGCGGATGAAGCCGGTGCAGGTGCTGCACTGCGAGGCTTCGAGCGGTCGGTGCCGGGTGACCTCGATCTACGCGTGGCTGTTCTCCCCGAGGGCAAGGACCCGGCAGACGTCGTTGCTGCAGGAGGCATCGATTCGCTTGCATCGGCCGTGGCAGCGTCGCTTCCGCTGCTGCAGGTTCGTATCGATGCTGAGCTTGCGAAGTTCGACCTGGACGAACCAGAGGCGAGAGCGAGGGCTGTCAAATCGGCCGCATCTGTGATCGCACTTCATCCCGACGCCATCACACGCCACGAATACGTCAACGGTGTGTCGCGCAAGACCGGTGTCGAGGCCCGTTTCATCGAGCAGGCGATCACCGAGGCAAGGCGAAAGTCGAGCTCGAAGCGGAATGGCGGAGAGGAACCCTCCGAGGTTGTTGCGCCGGTCGAGCACGCGGCTTCCTACAAGGTCGAGCTCGAGCTCCTTCGGGCGATGCTTGCGAACGATGAACGTCTTGACTCTCTCAACATCAGCGCATCGTTGTTCCGGGATCCTCAGACGGTCGCGGCCTTCCCGACGGTGGAGGCGCTGCTCGACGGACTCGATCCTGGCGCAACCCCCGACCTCGGGGCTGCCATCGGTTCTGACGATTCTCCCGAGGCTGAACTGCTCAGGGCCCTGGCTCTTGACATGCGTCCGGTTGCGGACCCGATTGAGCTCGTCGACAAGCTCGATATCGCAGGTCTGGATGCAGAGATCGCCAGCATCACGAGAACCCTCCAGACGGTGGATCGGGACGCCGATGAACAGGGGTATTCGGAAATGCTTCAGCGTTTGGTAGCGTTGGAGCAGGAGAAGCGAGTGAAACGAGACATCGAGTGAGTGACGTGGTCGCGGAGGTGATCGAACTTCTGAGTCACCGCTGTCGTCAGCGAGGCTTCATCATGGTCGGCGAGATCCAGCAGGAACTCGAGGATGCCGATGCCCCATCGGACTCCTTCGAGCTGGTGACGCTGAAGCTCATGGAAGCCGGCATGGACGTGCGCGAGGAATCAGAGGACGCGTTGTTCGACACGGCCATGAGCAGCGATGAGCTTGTTCACGTATCTGACCCTGTTCGGATGTATCTCCAGGAGATCGGCCGCTACCCGCTCCTTACGACGCAGCAGGAGGTTGAGCTCTCCATGCAGGTCGAGGCAGGCATCAAGGCCGAGGAGCGCCTCGATTCGAAGATCACGTACGCGCCCGCCGAGCGGATCATCCTCGAGCGGCAGGCACGCCACGCAGACCGATCCAGGAAACGACTCGTCGAGTCGAACCTGCGCCTCGTGGTTTCGATCGCAAAGAAGTACGTCGGGCGTGGGATGGGCCTGCTCGATCTGATCCAGGAGGGGAACCTCGGACTCATTCGGGCAGTCGAGAAGTTCGACTACCGCAAAGGTTTCAAGTTTTCGACCTATGCCACCTGGTGGATCCGTCAGGCCGTGACCAGGGCACTTGCTGACCAGGCACGCACGATCAGGGTGCCCGTCCACATGGTTGAGACGATCAACAAGCTTGCGATGGTCCAGCGACTGCTTCATCAGGATCTTGGTCGTGAGCCGACCATTGAAGAGATCGCGTCGGAGCTCGATATCGAGTCGGGCAAGGTGACAGAGTTACGTAGGATCGCCCTCGATCCTCTCTCCCTCGAGACGCCGATCGGGGATCAGGACGACGCAACGATCGGTGACGTCGTGCCGGACCTTGGCGCTGATGTGCCTGTTGAGGAGGCTGCATTCAGGCTGCTCCAGGAATATCTGTCCCTCGCTCTCGAGGCGTTGAACGATCGTGAGCGCGACGTGCTCATCATGCGTTTTGGTCTCGATGACGGCCGCGTGCGTACGCTCGAAGAGGTGGGGAACTTCTTCAACGTCACCCGTGAGCGGATCCGTCAGATCGAGAACAAGGCTCTTGCGAAACTCAGGCAACCGGCTCGCGCAAGACAGCTCGACGGCTATCTCGAGAACGGCTGATCAGCGAGCGGACTTCGCCCTGACGGTCTCCGCGACCGAAACCATGCCTCTCCCTGCCGCTGTACGTGTACCGCGTGTCGAGCGCTCGGCGAGTTCGGTTGCTTCTCGAACCTGTTCGTTCGATCGCACCGATTTGTAAGCCGTGACGATCTGCTCGTATCGCTCGCGGCCAGCCCTGGCTCCGAGGAGGAACCCGACAGCGAGGCCGATGATGAGACCAAGTCTGAACTTCATCGACCGATTCTCGCACACACCAGCGGACTACACGGGGGAGGGGAGTTGACCCTGTGCGCTGGTATCCTCCGCGCCGTTCACCAGTGGTTGAACTCCTTCCGGGGTAGCTCAGTTGGCAGAGCAGCGGACTGTTAATCCGCGTGTCGCGGGTTCAAGTCCCGCCCCCGGAGCCCAGAAAGCCTCTGTGTCGCAAGGGAATCCGCCTGTTCGGCCGGGGT
>QMQC01000013.1 GCA_003648875.1 Actinomycetota bacterium | reverse complement strand
GGGTTCCGCTCGGGTTGCGGAGAAGGTCGGCATGACGCTCGAAGGCGTTGCACCATCCCACTATTTGAAGCATGATATCCGATACGACCAGCTCAACTACGGGATCACCAGGGACCAATGGTCGACCCGGTAGTAGATAGGTCCGAAGACGTACTCTTGGCCGGTGGCGACCTTCGACCCGTTGATACTGAAGCAACCGAGATGGATCTTGGCGATCGTTGTTGGCGTAGTCATAACCCTGGCCTTTGTTCGTCTCGGGTTCTGGCAGCTCGATCGCCTCGATGAGCGTCGTGTCGCGAATACGACGAGCGAAGCCCGGATGTCAGAGCCTGGGAGGCCACGCGAAGGGGTCTTGGGCGAACATGGGCAGGAAGTGAATGAAATGCTCCATCGAGCTACGAGCGTTGAGGGTGCGTTCCGGACTGCCGACGAGTTCTTCTCGCCAGGAAGAGTCGTCTCGGACAGACAGGGAACTCTCGTTGCCACGCCACTCGACCTGGCAGATGGAACGGTGCTCATCGTCGTGCGAGGGATTGTGCCTCCTGGCACTCCCGGGCCACCTGCCGCGGGATTCGAACCGCCATCGGGGTCCGTAGCGCTTGTGGGTCGAATCGATGACGGGGAGAAGCCGATACCGATCGGCGAGCATGTCCCCGAGGATGGGCATCTGGCGTCACTCAGCCGAGTTGATCTGGCCTACATCGACCGCTGGATAGAAGGCGATGTTCTTCCGATCACTTTGATCCTCGAGGAGCAGACCCCACCTGATCCCGGTGGAGTGCCGCTGCGGATTCCACGGGAGGAACTCACGGAGGGTTCGCATCTCGGATATGCGATCCAGTGGTTCTCATTTGCGATCATCGTTGCGGTTGGTGTTGCCGTGCTCGTTTATCGAGCCGGAACGAGGGCTGGACCTACCGAAGCCTTCCCGGATGGAGCATCTCGGCTGTAACGCCATACCGAGCAACACTCTCGGGTACGACCCCATCAAGAAGCAATCCCGCAGCCGTAGCGCCAAGTGCGGGGCTTGTGTGGATTCCGTAGCCACCCTGGCCCACGAGCCAGAAGAAACCATCTCCGTCGTCGTCATAGCCTGCGGCCGGGATTCGATCCGATGTGAACGTTCGCAGTCCGGCCCACTGGTTCTTGATCGATCGCACAGAGAGAGCGGTCGATTCGTTGATTCGCTCGATGCCAAGAGCGACGTCGAGCTCGTCAGGGCGAGCATCCGACGGAGCCTCTGGGATCTCACTCGCAGCTGATCCAAGAAGATGGGGGCCCTCAGGCTTCATGTACCACTGTTCACCAGCGTCAACCACGAAAGGCCAGTCGCTCGTCGACATCCCGGGATCGAACGTGAATGCTGAGCGTTTGAGCGGTGTGAGCCCAAGGGGTGCTACGCCCGCCATGGTCGCTACGACATCACCCCACGGGCCAGCCGCATCGACGATCGTGGTAGCGGTGATCGTGTGATCGCCTGCAAGTACGCGCCATGCCCGGCCATCCCTCGTGATGCGTGTCACTCGACTTGCGGTCAGGATGTTGCAGCCGTGTGTCCGTGCTGTCGTGGCAAACGATGTGAGGATCCCGTGGACATCGAGGTTGAGCGCGCCGGGCTCGAGAATCCCCCCGGCAGTCTTGTCGGGGTGGATGACGGGTACGAGTGCCGTCACCTCGTCGGGAGAGAGCCGCTGAAGGGTCGGAACGAGGGGCAGGTACATGTTGTAGAGATCGTCAACGGCACCCGCATTGTCCGCGGCCGCGACGAAGAGCACCGCATGGACACTGCCAAGGGGTTCTTCTCTGTCGACGAAGTACGTGCGTGAAGCGAGAGAGAGTCTGCGGATGAGTTCGGCGCCATAGCATTCGGTGTAGATTGCGGCTGATCTGCCCGTTGCGTGATAGCCAAGGGATGATTCGGCTTCAACCAACGCCACCGAGGCTCGTGGCGACAGGTAGGCAGCACAGGACAATCCGGCGATTCCCCCACCGATGATCACAACGTCAACGTGCATCAGAACACGTTAACTGTCCGGGCGCTCCCGCGCGATACTGTGGAGTCAGGAGGTTCCATGACTCAGAAGATCTACGCAACCGACGCATATGCGACCGAGATGCAGGCACAGGTGGTGCGAACGGACAGAGAAGACAACCGCGTTCTGTTGGACCGTACCGTGTTCTACCCGGGGGGTGGCGGGCAACCACATGATCTTGGGACGCTGTCGGTCGGTGAGGACAGGTTGACTGTTGTGCGTGTCGCTGAGGACTCAGATGGTGTGTGGCACTGGCTCGACGGATCGCTGCCATCGGCCGGCATGACCGTCTTGGGGGAGATCGATTGGGGTCGCCGCTACAAACTCATGCGCACGCACACGGCTCTGCACGCATTGTGCGGCGTCATCTGGAACCGCTTCCAGAGCCCTGTGACGGGAGGCAACATGGGACCGGGAGAGGGGAGACTCGACTTCGACCTCCCTGGATGGAAAGCTGACAACATCCCGATCGTTGAGGCGGCGCTGAACGAAGAGCTTGCCAGAAGAAGAGACATCGAGGTCTCGTTTCTACCTCGCGACGCGGCAGACAAGGACCCGAGCCTCATCAGAACCAAGGTCAATCTTCTGCCGAAGGGCATCCAGGAAGTGCGAGTCATCGACATTGTCGGCCTTGACCGTCAGGCAGACGGAGGCACACATGTGTCCAACACCGAGCAGGTTGGCCGCATCACGATCCCAAAGGCAGAGAACAAGGGCAGAGGATTCAGGAGAATTCGAATACGGCTGGAAGAAGGCGAATAGGTTCTGCCTTCAGCGTTCTCTTCTTCGCTCTGACGCAGTCACCTCGACCATCACTTCGTCGAGATTCTTGCGCTTGAGGTCGGGTACCTGACAGTTGTCGGCCGCGTAGCCGATCGGGAACAGGATGAATGGTCTTTCGCTCTCCGGCCTGTCGAGTAGTTTCCGCAGAAAAGCCATGGGGCTCGGTGTGTGCGTGAGAGTCGAGAGGCCCATTCTGTGCAGGGCATCGACGAACATACCGCATGCAATTCCGACGGATTCCTTCACGTAGTAGTGATGCTGTTTGGTGCCATCAGGTCTCGTTCCATACCGTTGCTCGAACACGACCACGATCCACGGCACGGTCTCGAGGAAGGGCTTTCGCCAGTCGGTTCCCAGAGGCGCGAGATCTTCGCGCCAGTGCGGAGGTATCCGTCCACCCTCGTAGTTCTCGCGCTCCTCAGTCTCGGCTGCGATTCTGATGCGGTGCTTGACGTCTGGATCACCAACCAGAACGAACGTCCACGGCTGCATGTGGGCTCCCGACGGAGCGGTGGATGCGCATCGAATAGCGGTCTCGACGAGTTCTCGTGGAACCGGGCGATCAGAGAAGTCGCGTACAGACCGCCGCGCATTCATTTCGTCGAACACGGCCACGGCATGTTCGAGTTGAGCGGCTTCGGGGACCAATCGGGGTCGGTAGGGAACAGTCGGGTACTCCATTCCTGCACCCTACCGAAATCCGAGTCGCTCGCTGATGTTCGCTTCCGAAGGCGGAAAGCGGAGGCCAGAGAGCGATCATCCGTTTTCCCAGATCCGACCATCCGGATAGAAAGTGAAGTAGTCCTTGGTGAACGATGTGAACGCCGGGAGCTGGTCGAGTATCTGATCAGAGAGTGAACCGTTGATACCTGTGCCTCTCGAGATGTGGAATGTCGTACCGCTCAAGACGTCGACCAATTCGCCAGAGCCCGAGAAGGCAAGCTCGACCACGGTGCCGTCGTCAAGCATTCGTGAGAACACCGTCCACGATCCCTCCGTGCGCTGGTCGAGGGCAACGGCGATCGGAACACCATCCACCGTGTCGTTCACAACCTCGACCAGATCCTTGACCGGATATGCCGCTGAGTCCTGCCCGAAGACGACGACGATCGACATCTGCTGGAGTGAGAATCTGGTCGGCTCGCCCGGTGCATCCAATGCCTCGGTTTCCGGATGGAGCCGTTTCCACTCGCCCCACTCGGTGAGAGTCGACGGTAGGAGGTCGAGAGTCGTTCCCTTGAGCGGGCCGACGATTGCCTCGCCGAGGGGCTGGGACCATACGGTTCCCGTATCGTGATCGAACCAAGTCATTGCGTTGCCCCACAGAGCACCGTGATTCCCGAATACAACGGTCTCCCCGCTGATCGAGCGGCGATGGACCATCGCCGTGCCACACAGTGGTCACCAGGTGACGAGAACGGGCGTCTTTCCGATGTGGTCGTTCACGATCTCTCGGCGGTTGAGGAAACTCACTGGATACGCTTTGGCGTTGCCATCGATCTCCAATCCCACAACGAGCGCCTCGTCATGCCACCCCGACTCCGATGCCGAGACAAAGGTCGGGTCGTAGATCGGACGAATGGCATCCCTGGCCAGAAGCTGGCGGAAGCCCGTAGGCAGCTCCTCACCTGCATGGACGGGGTTGTACAGACTCCCGGCCTCCCGTCCCTCTATCGCTGGCTCTTCGGATCCCACCCGTAGAAGCCACGATGCCCCGAACACGCCAAGAGCAGATGCCAGGACGACGATCACGAATCCTGTCAGAGACTTCACGCTGCTACGACCGGCGCAAGTTGGTCGAATACGGACGAGTACGCCCTTGCAAACGCTGCCCTCGCCTGCCGAGGTGTGACATCGAAATCGAGATCGTCCCGAACCGGCACAGAGATGACCTCATCAGCTCCCTCGATCGTCCGCGGGAGGGAGTATCTGGCCCTGATACCAGACACGATCACGGCCTTGGCGAGGCCATAGGGGCCGCGAATGGAGTGATGAACGTGGGTATCACCGTCGGGGCTCAAGCGAAATCCAAAAACTGGTCGATCCTTTGCAACCACGCCGATGGGGTAGTTCGCAGCCATCGCGCCATCGGAGAACAAGACCTTCTCTCCGGTCAACCTGTCACGGAGCGGGACCGGTGCGAATACGAAAGGGACCGCGGCCGACATCACGGCTGCGCGGGCAACAAGGAAGGTGTCAGGGTTCAACCCGTAGCCGGGTAGGCAGTGGGGAAACGCTACTCCGGAGCCATGGGTGAGGTCGGTCGCCACCACCTGTAGTGAACCTTCGGGGAGGTCGCCGAAGGTTCGAACACCCTTGCGCAGAAGGAGCTGGGACCACACTGCCTCGATGCGATCCGTACTGTTGATCCCTCTGTGGGTCATGAGAGCGAGGTGCTTGCCGAGGAGGGGCAGGGATGCCATGGGAGTGGGATGGAGGAGTCGCCGCCAGTTCAGCCCTGCCACCTCCTCTTCAAGTTCCTTTGCGTTGTATCCCGCCACAACCAGAGCTGCCACGAGCGCACCAGCGGATGTACCGACCGCCCGATGGAAGTGGTACCCGCGGTCGAGCGTAGCGGCGGCTGCCCCAGCCAGGGCGATCCCGCGGACACCGCCTCCTTCGAATACTCCATTGATCTCCATGCCATGAACAACGACTACGGGAGTGCGCAGCCGTACCGAATGTCGGGTGCCCGACGAATCAGTGGGAACGACAGTGACCAAATGTGCGTTGCCCTGTCATGGTCGCAACACTTGATCAACACGCAGCATGGTTGGCAAAGAGCCTTGGACGCACGGATTATCTCCCGATGCGTCCCGATGACGCCGTCGCTCTGGCCGAGGCGGGTGTCGTGTTGAACAAGTACAAGGGAACGCACCTCTTCCGTGAGGGTGACGTCGCGGACGCGTGTTACATCATCGAGGAGGGCGAGGTTGAGCTATATCGTGCGAGGGGCTCAGGCAGATCCGTGGTGTCAAGGATCGGGCCAGGGGCAGTGGTCGGCGACATCGCGATGTTCCAGGAGCGAACATACCTCTCTTCCGCCCGAGCCGTCACCGGGGCCATAGTTCTCCGCATCGAACATGACCGTCTTGTGCCATTGCTCCTGGCAAGGCCGGTTCTGGCAATGCGGTGGCTTGTGAACGGTCTGAGCCAGCTCGAATCAACGCAGCAGCGGATCATCAGATTGATGAACCGCACCGTTCTCGAGCAGGTTGCCGGCCTCCTGGAGGACGAACGGGACGCCTTTGGCGAGGTACTGCTGTCACAGGCGACGATCGCGGAACTGCTGGGTGCCAGCCGCCAATCGGTGAATGAGGCGCTGTCTCAACTTCGCTCTGATGGAGCCATCGACACCGGATACCGAAGGATCACCGTATTGGACACCGAGACGCTCTCACTAGTGGCTGCGCCTTAGAGCCGTGATGCCGAGACCGGCAATACCGCCCGCTGTGAGCAGAGCCACGCTCTCGGTGAGCGCACCGGAGAATGGCGAGAGCGCTGGTCCATTGAGATTGCCGGTCAGATAGAGGATGGTGATCACAGCCGCCCCGGTGGCCACACCGACAAGCGTGAGCATGAGGGGATGGTCCGTATCCCTGCCAAGCACGGCAGGAACGAGGGGAAGCAGCAGCGGACCGAGATGCATTGTGGTGTCGGTGCGGATGACTGCGGCGATGAGCCAAACAGAGGCGATTCCGACCGTCCAGGTGAGTATCGAGATGTCTGGGACGCGTTGATGTGTTGTTGTTGTCATGGTGCTGAAACGAGTTCGCATTGATGGAGCACGGACGACTGTCGGATTTCCGGCAGAACGGAACAAGCCAAATCTCTGTTGCGTTGTTCCGGCTGAAAGGAACACGATGTCGACACCACTCAAGGTGATGCTTGCAGCGGGGGCTCTGGTCCTGGCTGCCTGTGGTGGTGGTACCACGCCAGGCGAGCCGACGACGAGTGAGCAGCACACCACGACCTCGGGTGGGAACGAGGTCAGCGACCAGCCTGCAGTTGGTGAACTCCCGGAAGGTCCAAGCGCACTCGATTCGATGTTTGCTGAAGAGTTTCCTGAACCTCTCATCGATCCCGGCCAGGTGCTCTCGGGTGGACCACCGCCCGACGGCATCCCATCGATCGACGATCCGGCCTTTCTCGACGTTTCTGACAATCTCGAGCTCCTACCAGGCAATGAGCCGGTGGTCGCTCTCGAGATCAACGGCGATGCCCGCGCATATCCGATTCGTGCGATGGTCTGGCATGAGATCGTGAATGACACGGTCGGCGGCGTGCCGGTGTCCGTCACCTACTGCCCTTTGTGCAACTCGGCTGCGACGTATGACCGAAGGGTCAACGGCGTTGAGACGACGTTCGGAACATCTGGTCGCCTTTTCGGATCTGCGCTCGTCATGTATGACCGCGCGACCGAGACCTTGTGGACGCACTACAACGGACAGGCAGTCATCGGCGTACTCACCGGAGCGGAGCTCGAGGAGTTTCCATCACCACTTATGGCCTGGGACCAGTTCAGGGCAACATATCCGACCGGAAAAGTACTCGATTGGACCCAGACAGGGTTCATCAGGGACTACGGACGCAATCCATATACAGGGTATGACGACCCAGACAACACTCCCTTCCTCTTCCGTGGAGCGCTGGACGATCGAGCTTCTGCGATGCAGCGAATCGTCGGGATCGAGCACGAAGGCAGTGCAGCCGCCATTGCACTCGAAGTTGTCAGCGGAGGATCTGGTCAGGCAACCGCAGTCACGGTAGGTGGTGCCAATCTTGTGATCTTCTGGGTCTCAGGGCAGTCATCAGCTCTCGATACCGGGGAGATTGCCGGAGGGAAGGATGTCGGGTCCGTTGCCGTATTCGTGCCGACAATCGCTGGTCGCGATCTCACAATCATCCACGAAGATGGTCGATTTGTCGACGTCGAGACCGGCTCGGTCTGGCTGCTCAATGGCGAAGCTGTTGAGGGTGCGTTGGCGGGTGAGCGGCTCACGCAGATCGCGCATCTTGACACGTTCTGGTTCGCCTGGAGCACATACCAGCCGGACACCTCCCTTCAATCCGGCTGACGTGAGCTGAGCATCTCCCAGGTTTGTGGGAGGCGTTCACCGTGCTTGCCGAGATTCGAAGACTCTCCATTTCCTTGAGCAGGTAGAGCGTATTAAGGAGACCCTAAGTCAGCAACTACGGATATACTGGTGATGAAACCAAGGAGGTCCGTGGCAATGGAAGAACGTGTGAGTCGGCGAGGATTCGTCGTCCTCGGAGCGATCCTGATTCAGCTCTCCCTCGGTGCAATATACGCCTGGTCCGTCTTCACCCCGGCGCTGAGGGACGCAGGCTGGTCCAAGACAGAGACACAGATCGTCTTTGCCACAGGCCTGGCCACATTCGCCGTTGTCATGGTGTTCGCAGGTCGGAGTCTTGGTCGGCTCGGACCGCAGCGCCTCGCCATTGCGGGCGGGCTCACCCTCGGTCTCGGATACGCGATCGGATCGATCGGGGGAGGAACGAACTTCTGGATCGTGTTGGTCGGTATTGGACTCGTCGGCGGTGCAGGCATCGGACTGGCGTACGTCGTGCCTATCGCGGTTGGCATGCGGTGGTTCCCCGATCGTAAGGGGATGATCACCGGTCTCGCCGTTGCGGGTTTTGGGTTTGGAGCGCTCGGGTGGATCAAGATTGCCGGATCCTGGGGAGACCTGATCGAGTCGATCGGACTCGGCTCGACCTTCCTGGCCTACGGCATAGCGTTTGCCGTGCTGATCCTCACTGGATCGTTGTGGATGCGCCTGCCGCCAAAAGGCTGGCTACCCGCAGGCTTCGTACCAGAGGAGGCTGCGGGACGCGGCGGTGAGAACTTCACCGCACGCGAAATGATGAGGACGCCCCAATTCCATCTCATCTCGATCACGTTTGCCGTGAGCGCAGGGGCCGGCCTCATGGCGATCGGACTCATGAAGCTGTATCCGGTTGAAGCTCTCACAGCGTCCGGAGTCGATTCTGTCGAAGCAAGTGCCATCGCTGGCACTGCTATGGCGGTCTTCTTCAGTCTTGCGAACGGCATCGGTCGCATCGTATGGGGAACCCTCAGTGACGCTCTCGGTCGCAAGCGATCGGTCGTCGCAATGGCAGCCACCCAGGGTGTCTTTCTTGCCGCATTCATCCCGATGGCCTCGAACGAGTACACGCTCTACCTCGCCGCAGCACTCATCGGTTTCAACTTCGGTGGTAACTTCGCCCTCTTCCCTTCGTTCACCGCAGACGAGTTCGGAGACGGGAGTGTCGGTCAGAACTACCCCTGGGTCTTCCTGTCCTACGGCGCAGGAGGCATCGTGTTCCCGATTCTGGGAGGGGTTCTCGGGGACATGGGGAACTTCCCGCTTGCGTTTGCGATCGTTTCAGGGGCCTGCCTCGTCGGCGCAGCTGCCTCGGCGCTGGTCTTCCCACCCCGCCATGCCGAGGCCACCAAGCCCTTCAGCGTCGAGGGATTCGTGCACAACGCCCACATGTTCGAGCGTGAACAGCGCGCAGCACACTAGGAGGTGCCGCGCACCGGGGGAGGGGAGTAGCTGTTTCGGTCCGCGTGCGGCGTATCGTGCACAGCCAAGCGACCTTGACTGGAACCCCAGTGGCTATCGAAGTGCAATCCGCATCGTTCTCGTATCCAGACGGAACTGCTGTGATCGAGAATGTCTCATTCAAAGTGCCCACGGGATCGATCACGGCACTTGTCGGTCCGAATGGTGTCGGCAAGACGACGATGCTCGAGCTCATTGCCGGACACAAGCTTCTCGCGGAAGGCCATGTGCGGTCGGACACAGAGATCGCATACATGAGGCAGAATCCGGGTTTCGATGACCTCAGATCTGCAACGGTGATCAACGCGCTCTCGCTCTCGCTGCCGTTGACGCTGCGCCTGGTCCACGACCGACTTCAAGAGCTGTACGCCTTGGCGGGGGAGAGCGACGGATTGGACCTTGCCAACGAGCTCGAGCTCTGGCAATCTCTCGGCGGTTACGAGGCAGAGGGGCGCTGGGACCAGGTCACGCGAGCGGTGCTACGGCAAGGGTTGACCGAGGCATCAGACCGGAAGATCTCCGAACTATCCGGAGGAGAGCGGAAATCGCTCATCCTCAGGGCGTACCTGCTGTCGAACGTTCAGACGTTGATCCTGGATGAGCCTGACAACTTCCTTGATCTCTTCTCGAAAGCCTGGCTCGGAAACGAGCTGCGAAACACCTCCAAGACGATCCTATTGGTGTCTCACGACCGGAAGCTTCTGACTCAGGCCGTTGACCGCATGGTCGCGCTCGAACACAACGATGTGTGGACGCACGGGGGGACGTATGCGACGTTCCCCGCTGAGCGGCGGAAGCGGATCGAGAAGCTTGCGAAAGATCTTGACGCTTGGAAGGCAGAGGAGCGGCGTCTCTATCGCTACTACAAGTTGCTGAAGCAACGTGCTGGTGTGAGTACAGCCATGGCAAGCCGCGCCGACGCGGCACAGAGCAGGTGGGAGCGGTTCAAGGTCGCAGGCCCTCCTCAGCTCCCACCTCCTGAACGAGAGATAACAACTCGCTTCAGGGGATCGCGCACAGGTAAAGAGGCTGTTCGTCTCACGGGTTTCGAGGTGGAAGATCTTGTTGCTCCGTTCAGTGTGACCATCTACAACGAAGATCGCGTTGCGCTCCTCGGGGAGAACGGAGTCGGGAAGACGACCTTTCTCAAGAGACTCGTTGCTGCCGATCCGGCAATGGGCGAAACCATCAGATACGGACCGACGGCCAAGATTGGCTATTTCTCCCAGAACAACGAGATCGCCGACCCGACCGCAGCCGTGTTCGACGTTGCACGGCCGAACTTTCGCAACGATCAGGAGACCCTTTCGGCGCTGGGACGATATGGCCTGGCTGATCATCACAAGCACAGGCTGGGTGAACTGTCCGGCGGCCAGAAGGCACGAGTGCAGCTGCTGATACTCGAAACGGAGGACCCGAACGTTCTCCTGTTGGATGAGCCGACGGACAACCTCGATCTGGAGTCGATTCTGATCATCGAGGAAGCCCTGTTGGAACTTGAAGCCACACAGCTTGCCATCACGCACGATGCGACGTTCACGCGCGTGTTCGACAGATTCATCATATTCGACAGACACGGCGTCGTCGCTGAGGCTCCGGATAGGGAGCACGCCCTCTGGGTTGCCAGCCACAGGGCTTTCTCTCTTCTCGATGATCCGAAGATGCAGATCCTCAGCGTCTGAGCCATTGGGACATAAAACGCCCATAATCCATGTTATGTAACATTCTGACATTCTTGCCCAGATCTGAATAGCTATCGGATCGATCGCAACGGCGCTGCAGTCGATACAGATCCTCGTTGTTATCGTTCCAAGGATCGCGTCGTGTGGGATTCAGTGACAGCGATCGCCCAACACCTCAAGACACGCGCTTGAGAGGGAGAACCCATGCTGATCACCCGTATACGTATACGGCTCGTGCTCGTTGGCCTTGTGGCTGTTGCCGTCCTTGGCACCGGAGCGGGCTCTACGCTCGGCCAACATGGCTCAGGCGGCGATGCAGACGGCCTCTCTGTCGCTGCGCTGGTTGCCTCCTCCACGACGACTCAACCCGCACCCACGACGACCACACATGTCTCGCCAAGCACTACGAGTGTCACGACGACCACCACACAGGTTCCCAATGCGACCACGACCACCACACATGTCTTGCCAACCACTACGAGTGTCGCGACGACCACCACCCTGGCGCCGTCTGGTTCATTCAACGCCGCTCACGAGTCTCAGTTCCTTTCGCTCATCAACGGAACGCGTTCCACGTCGTTGCTATCGGACCCATCGCTCAAGATCTTTGCCAGAAACTGGGCGAGGCACATGGCTGAGACCGACATCCTTTCTCACTCCAATATCGGGTCACTGCTCGATCCGTGGAACACTGTTGGTGAGAACGTTGCGTTCGGCCACTCGGTCTTATCGATGTTCGAAGCTTTGAGTGCCAGTTCCGCGCATCGCCGGAATATGGTGAGCGAATCGTTCTCCCATGTTGGTGTCGGCGTGTGGATCGATGCCGACGGCCAGAGCTGGACAACCCACGTATTTGGTGGATAACACATCCGGTGGATGTAGGTGCACGAGATGCCGTGCCTAACGTGGCAGTAGATCCGAAGAGCCGCCTTGATGCATGTTCTGAAGCATCGGATGCCGATCGTTGAACCAGCGTCTCGCGCGTTCTGAGGGTTCGAAGGCGGGTGTAGAGTCACCGCAACAAGTCGCTGGGAAGGAGCGCATGATGTCTCAATTCATGCTCGTATACAAGGGCGAGGCCACGGACATGTCCGAGATGACCCAAGAAGAGGCCATGACGGTCATGGGCAAGTGGGCTGTCTGGATGGAGAATGTCGGCACCGCGTTGACCGATGTCGGGTCACCCTTCGGCCAAGGAGTCTCCGTTGTCGATGACGGAACGTCAGGTACCGCTGCTGCTTTGACCGGCTACTCGATCGTCGAGGCTGGCGACTTGGCTGCAGCAAGAGCGCTGAGCGCCGATCACCCGTTCCTCAGCGAAGGCGCCGGCAATTTTGCGATCGACATCTTCGAGCTCATGCCTGTGCCCTTCCAGGAATAGTGTGCGCCTAGACCCGGCTCAGGACTCACACTCGCCGAAGATTCCTGGTGTTATCGCGTCTGCTGATGGCTACGCTGCACGAACGGGACGCTCAAGGGAAGGGATACATGCGCGGTCATCTTGTCATCGCTGACATATCGGGATACACACAGTTCTTGACGGATAGCGAACTCGACCACGCCAACGGCATTGTCGGGGATCTTCTGAACTCGATCATCGAGGCGATGCAGACACCTTTGACCGTTTCGGGCATCGAGGGCGACGCCATATTCATGTATGGCGAAATGGCCGAGGGCCTGGTCGGACAGACGGTATTGGAGTCGGTTGAGCTCCTCTACTGTGCCTTCGCCGCAGCCCTTGACAACATGGTGTTGAACACGACATGCACATGCAACGCTTGTGTGAATATCAAGTCACTCGGTCTGAAGATCGTCATGCACTGCGGCGAGTACGCAAAGTCCACGGTCGGTGGCATGACAACACTCTCCGGACCAGATGTGATAGCAGTGCACCGACTCCTGAAGAACCACATCGTCGAGACGACCGGAATCGATGACTACTTCCTGGTCACCAAGGCGTGTGTCGACGCACTCGATGCGGCGTCGATGGTGGCGGCATGGACACCTCACAGCGAAGAGTATGAACACATCGGGACCGTCGATGGGTATGTCTCTTCCCTTCGTGACGTCTGGAGGTTTCGTCAGCTTCAAACAGAGATCAAGGTCTCTCCCGCTGAGGCATGGGATACCGCTCGCGGACAGTCGATAGCTCCCCCAGCGGTCATCTGGGACCAGGTGATCGATCCCCGAAAGAGAATCGAGTGGTTGGCGCCGGCCGTCGACATGGAACTCAAGGGAACAGAAGATGGCCGTGTCGGGCCGGGGACTGAGTTCCACTGCGCGCATGGCGATGGTGCAATCACCCTCTTCACGGTTCTCGACATGCGACCGTTTGACTACGCCACCGTGATGGTTGAGTTCGTCGACGATTCTGTTGTCAAGTACACGTACTATTTGATGCCGAGCGGATCGGGTACCCGCGTGTTCTTGCATGCTGCTGCGCCGACAACGCGTGACGGGCGTCCCGTCGCCGATCTTGCATCGGAGGAAAACCGGCAGGCATGGCACGACATGGTGCAAGGGAACGTGGACACGATGACGAGTCTGGCTGACGAGGTTGTGAGTCTCCACGAGGCCATCAGGTGAAGAGCGCCATTCTTTCCCTATTCCCGGCGTAATGGCAGCAAAGGGGTGGTGCCTGGTTGACGGGAGGATCCCTAGAGCCTCGGCCTGCCCAGCCGATCTCTCTCCTCGTCCATGCGACTGAGCTCTCTCTTCCCTGTGAACACGATCTCAGGGTCGATGGTGAAATCGAGGTCAGGGTTCCGGTCGTTGTAGTTCACAGCGTTGAGGATGACCTTCATGGCGTTGAGGCGGGCCTTGGGTTTGCTATTGGAGCGGATGATGGTCCACGGTGCCGGACCTGAGGATGTTCTCTCGAGCATGCGATGCTTCATCTC
>QMQC01000012.1 GCA_003648875.1 Actinomycetota bacterium | reverse complement strand
GATGGCGTCTTGGCGCGAGTATCGGGCCCAAGGAGGTCGTCGATGTGATCGCCAAGATCAACGTCAACGACGAGTCCTGCTCGAACCACTTCATCCAGTACGGAGCGCTCGCAGGCCTTGAGGGTGATCAGTCAGAGCCCCAGGCGATCCTCGACACGCTCGAAGAGCGGAGGGACACGACCGCTGCTGGCCTGAACGCCATCGAAGGCATCCACACGTTCCGACCGAACGCCACGTTCTACCTGTTCCCGAATGTCACGGAACTGATGGAACGTAAGGGCATCTCTGATTACGAGGAATTCCGCCGCGCAGCGCTCCACGCCACCGGCGTCTCGTTCACGAACCGACTCCACTTCGGTCGCGAACTCGAAGGCGAACAGAACAAGTACATCCGCCTTGCGTACTCAGGCATCAACGTACCTGACATAGAAGAAGGCCTTGCCCTTCTCAAGGACTGGGCCGAGCAGTAACCAGCTCCCCGCTTCGTCCCCCCTGAAGGGGGAGGATGAAGGGCTCTTCGGATTTGTGTGGGGTGTCGGGTGGAGCCTCGGAACGTAGTACGTCGTACTACCAGCCTTCCACCTCCCGGTTCTTGGCCGACCCCGCTCATATCCGAAGTGCCGGATAAAGGGTCTACGTGAGTGCGTCGAGGTAGCTCTTGATTCGCTGTGCTTGTCCCTCACCGTCGAGTCCGGCTTCGTGGACGACCATGTCTCCGACGCCTGAGCTCAAGAAGTGGCCCTTCTCGAACGGAGACATGGTGTTGGCTCGTCCAAGATCACTCCGAACCCACCGATAGGTGGTTGGCAGGGTGAAGCCGGTGATACCCATTGCACTCTGTGTTGCTGCACTTGGGAAGATTGCCTCCTTGTCGTCCTGTGACAACCGATCGAACAGTTCGACTGACGTGACGAGGTACGCATCGATATCGATGCCTGCCTCTTCCAGCAGCGGCAGGGTCTCGTTGACGAACGCATAAGTGACCTCAGAACCCTGCAACACAACGACGCCATCGGGCGTGCCGGTGGCCGACCGTAGCTTGTACACGCCCTGGGTGGCCATGGACGCGGGCGCCAGTCCGAGTGCGTCGCGATCAGGCACGGTCTCACCGGGACGGGTAACGAAAGGAGCGATGAGCGATGGGCGGGCCTGAAGCGCCGCCGACACCAGTGGCCACATCTCCGCCGGCTCCCATGGCGTCAGGGTGACTGCCGAACCCGGAACGAAGTTCTCCTGCAATACCTGCAACGCTTGTGGGTCGGCATGGGTCGGGCCGTCCTCACCGGTCTTCATCCCGGCATGGGCACACACCAATATGAACGGTCGATAGGGGCCTGGCTCGGTCTCCTGGCGCATCTGGTCGCCGATAGCGTGCAATCGGGATGAGATGTGCCCCAGCGGGGCAAGGAATGCACCGTAGGATGCCACAGCGCCCATATGGACTCCGAAGGCAGACACACCCGTGAGCACGGACGACAGCCCGTCCTCGCATATCCCGCCGACGGACAGCGCACGTGCGCCGGGGTTCGATGTCCGGTGGTAGAAACCGTCGGGGAACCCGACGCCCACATCGGAGATCGATGTTGATCCGAGGAGATCAGCGGCTCCGACGAGGATCGCACCGTTGGACTCGCGGTTCAGATATCCAAGGGTCTTGCCAAGTGCCTGGCGCAAAGCGAGGCTGTCGCCCGGCTTGAGGGCAATCTCATCGGGAACCGAACCCGGATCCGCAGCGACGAAAGCCCGCTCCAGGTCAGGAGCACCGTCGCGTGGCCTACGCTCATTCGTGTCCAGACGCGTCTTTGCGTTGGCCAAGCGTTCGGCGATCAACGCGGTCATGTCATCGGACTCGAGCAGTTCGCGATATCGCTCCAACGTCGCCCACTGGGCAGCCTCGACTGCTACGGGATCCGATCCGTCAGCACTTGGCAGCGACTCGGTTTCGTCACCGAATACCGGCCGTTGGGTTTCGAAGTACTCCTCGCTGCACATCTTGTGACCGGCACCGTGCGACTCCTTTCCCTCGATGCCGTACTGCCACCCCTTCGTCGTGCGATAGACGATCGCGGTCGGCTGCCCGTTGTCCATATCGGCCGCCATCCGCTGTGCGGTCAGAACCAGCCCGAAGTCGAAGCCGTCGGGCACGTACATAACGTTCCAGTCGTGGAGATAGAAGAACTCGCAAGGATCCCACTGCACGTAGTCGCCGGGCTTGTCGCCCTCGCGGGTCACCGCGTCGGAGTCGATTGAGGACTGATTCCAGTCGACGTGTATCACGGTGTTCGAGAGACCGGATGTGCCCGCAAAAGCTGCAGCCTCAGCAACGCGGCCAGGTGTCATGCCACCCTCACCTTCGATCAGATGCACCCAGGGAGCGTCGTCGCCGTCGGCATCTGCGGCGGCAACTGCGAGTCCGAGGGACGATCCCACGCCGATACCCGATGCACCGGTCGACAGCTTGACGAAGGGAGTAGCAGGAGTCGGATGCCCATCGAGAGGTTTCGCGTTGAAATGCTTGAAGAGGGGCGTTGTCCGCGTTGCATTGCGGCGGAATCCAAGGAGATCCTCGAACCGCAAGCGCAGGTTCTCGTCATCTGGCAGCAGCTCGGGTCGCGCGATCCTGGTGACCTCATCACGCAACGCCCACATCGCGTACAGACCAAGGGCCTTGTGTCCCGCAGAGTACGAGAGCAGATCCTGGTCTCTCCGGTTTGGATCACCGATGTCGTAGTCCATGCCGTCGAGCAACAAGCCTGTCACGATATGGCCTGAGGACACCGACCCGCCCGGATGGCCTGACTGGGCGAAGTTGAACAGCACCGCACACAACGCCCGATAGATCGTGTTGAACCGCTCCATGGCCACCAGGTCATCCGGCATCCCATCAGCTGGTTCCAATACCTCTACCCACGTCGCTCTTCGCGGTCCAAACTCTCGACGCATAGTCGCTTCAACTCCTCAGTTGTCTTGCCAAATGGAGGCGCAGACGCGGCATTCTGCAGATTGCCCCGGCCTCTCGCGACAGCCTAACTGGCCCTTGATCGGCGAAATCAGGAGATGGCTGTTCACCCGTACTCGAGGAGTTGTATGGAGCGTTCTCGCGGTCCCTTCGACTCCTCAGGAAAGTGGCGCCACTTCCAGCGCTGCATTCCCGATGATGTCCTCGGGGAGCACAGGTACCCGCGTCAGGTCCTTGCCGATCGCATTGGAGATGGCGGCGACGATTGCCGGAGTCGAGCTGATGGTTGGAGACTCCCCGATCCCCTTCGCTCCGAACGGTCCCCAGTGGTCGCCCTCTTCGATGATCCTGGTCTCGACGTCGGGGGCATCAACGAACGTCGGGATCAGGTAGTCGGTGAACGTGGGATTCTTGATGACACCCCTGTCAACGACGAGCTGTTCCATGACCGCAAGACCTACGCCTTGCATGATGCCGCCCTCGAGCTGACCTGTGATCGCTTGTGGGTTGAGGGCTTTGCCGACGTCCTGGGCCGTGTCGACCCGAATGACACGCACGAGGCCGAGCTCAGGGTCGACGTCGACCACAGCCCTGTGCGCAGCGACAACCAAGCCGGCGTGCACGTCCCCCTGGCCGTTCTCGTCCGGTTCGAAGGTCTCGGGATGGCGGAACCGCTCGTGGTACTCGACCGGTCCATTCGCACAGATCTCGGCGATCGTTGCCACCCTGTCCCCGTTTCGATATACGCCGTCTTCGCGTAGCTCGTCTCCCTCGTGTTCGGTGATGATTCGGTCGCGCAGGCCCACAGACGCGGCGTGGACCGCACCGCCTGTCATCTGCGTCTGGCGCGAAGCCGAGGTCGATCCAGCGGATCCGATCTGGGAGGTGTCATCCCATACGACGGCGACCTGATCGGTACCAAGGATGGTTCGGGCGATCTGTTGGCAGACCGTGACGAGTCCCTGCCCCACCTCCATGGCGGCCGTGTGTACCTCGACCCCGGCCGTGGTCATGACAACCCTCGCCTCGGCGAAGTCGTCGAATCCCTCTGAGAAGGCGAGGTTCTTCACACCGACGGCGTACCCGACGCCGCGCACGACCGACGACGCCGGTGAGGTCAACCCCGTTCCGCCGGGGAGCAGTCGTGGATCGTCATCGTCGAGTGGATCAGGAAGTGGGATCGCCTCGACCGCGTCGATCACCGCAAGGGTCGGGAGCGAGCCTTCGATGATCTGTCCGGATGTGGCCAAGGGATCGCCGGGAGCGAGAGCGTTGCGTCGCCGAATGTCGAGCGGATCCATGTCGAGCGCCTCGGCGAGGCGATCCATCTGCATCTCTGATCCGAAACATGTTTGCACTGCGCCGAAGCCGCGCATTGCGCCGCACGGTGGGTTGTTCGTCTTGGCTGCAATGGCATCGACCACAACGTTGTCACACCGATAGGCACCGACGGTGAAGAACGCGGCGTTGGCGAGCACCGCTCGGCTGGTGTGGGCATACGCACCGCCGTCGAAGACGAGGCGCGCCGTGACCTTGACCAGATTTCCCTCATCGTCGGCTTCGTGGCGATACCACATGCGTGACGGGTGACGCTTGACGTGACCGACGAACGACTCCGATCGGTCGTACACCATCTTGACCGGACGGCCCGTTGCCAGACTGAGCATGGCGACGTGGATGTGGAGCGAGATGTCCTCTCGGGATCCGAATGCTCCACCTATACCGGCGGGATGGCAACGAATCTGATCCGGTTCCATGTCGAGACATGCAATGATCTGCCTGTGGTCGACATGGATCCACTGGCTCGTGAGGTACAGGTCGAGGCCGCCCTCGCCATCGGGGATCGCAAAGCCGGCTTCCGGCCCGAGTGGAGCCTGATCCTGGGTCGCCGTCTCGTAGAACCCCTCGACGACAACCGATCCCATGGCCGCCTCATCACCTCGCCTGATCTTCATCTCCCGAAAAGTTGAGCCTTCATCTGCCGCCCTGTCCGGATCGTCGACAGGAGCCACCGGTTCCCACTCGACCAGGATCGCAGCAGCTGCGCGTCGCGCGGTCTCTTCGTCTTCGGCTGCCACGACGGCGACAGGCTCGCCCCAGTAGCGGGCGGTCCCGTCGCAGAGCACGGGCTGATCCTGCTCCTCCTGTCCGAACAGCGGCTCTCCTGGAACATCATCCTGTGTCACGACCGCGCGAACCCCCGCCATCGCCAGCGCAGGAGCGGTGTCGAGTTTCGTCAGTCGCGCGTGGGCGTGTGGGCTGCGCAGTGTGGCGCCCCACAGCATGTTCTCAGAGGAAAGGTCCGATGCGTACGCAAAGTTCCCGATGACCTTGGGCTCGCCATCGGGACGAAGCACGCTCGTGCCGATACCACCCTTGACCCCAGATGTGATGCGTGTGGTCATGATCCCTCCCGGGTCACGATCTCGAACGCCCGCAGGATCGCTCCATACCCGGTGCATCGACAGATGTTTCCCGACAGTGCCTCCCTGATCTCAGGCTCGGTCGGGTGGGGATTGGTCTCGAGCAGATGGGAGCCAGCGACAACAAAGCCGGGAGTGCAGAAGCCGCATTGCACGGCACCTTCGGCCAGCATCGCCTCCTGGACGCGGTGGAGGACTCCGTCGGGGGCCAGTCCTTCGACGGTCGTCACGGTCGAGCCGTCGGCGTCCGCAGCCATGACGAGACAGGAGCACACCGATTCGCCGTCGAAGATGACGGTGCACGATCCGCACTCGCCCTGTTCACACGCGTCCTTTGTCCCTGCGAGACCGAGTTCGGTGCGGAGGGCGCTGAGCAGGCTTTCATGGCCTTCCACGCTGAAGGCCCGTTCCTCACCGTTGATCGTGATGGTGACATTCATCGAAGACTCCGTTCCACAAGCCGCCTTGCCAGCACACCGGAAGCGTGTCTCCGGTATGCCTCAGTCGATCGGTGGTCGGTGATCGGCCGCACCTCACGCGAGACGATGCGTGCGAACTCACTGAGGACTGAGTCAGAGATCGTCGATTCGGCGTTGATCATCTCCTCGGCCCGGGTTGCCCGCATCGGGGTCGTGGCGACCGACCCGAGAGCGACGCGGACACCGTCATCGCCCTGCATGACGATGCAACTCACGGTCGAGATCACCATTGCGTTCCGAGCCCCAACCTTTGCGAATTCCTGGGCCGTTGGCACATCTTCGGGAACGACGACAGCTGTGATGATCTCGTCTGTCTCGAGAGAGGTGCGTTTCACACCGATGAAGAACTCGTTCCACGGGATCGTGCGCGCTCCGCGCTCCATCGACCGGACCTCGATCGAGGCCTCTGCCGCGGCGATCCACGGCAACCCGTCGCCCGCTGGACTCGCCATGCCGACGTTCCCTCCGATTGTCCCCGCGGCGCGGATCTGCGGCGAGCCTACGGTCCTTGCCGCCTGGGCAAGACCTTGATGGCCGTTGCGTTCGAGCCGAGCCCATGTGACCCCCGCGCCGATGCGGCCGGGTGAAAGGTCCTTCAAGTCTTCGACACGTCTCAGGGAGATGACTCGGGTCGGTCGGTGGTGTGCCAGATTGATCTCAACCATGAGGTCGGTCCCTCCGGCGAGAAGCTGCGCATCGGCGTGCTGAGCCTTTGCTGCGAGCGCTTCGTCGAGGTCGTTTGCAGCAATGAATTCCATGGACGTACCGTAGTAGGAGACACGTCGCGTGCCGATTCGATCGGCGGACTATCCGACCAAACGCGCGGCGGCAGCGTTGTGTCGTTCAACGAGGATCGGCAGCTCAACTCCTACCAGCTCGCCGTCACTCACCACCGCACGCCCGTGGACGTAGTTGTGGTCGACATGTGTTGGTGCAGCGAACACAACGGCTGCAACTGGGTCGTGGAGCGCTCCGGCGTATCCGAGACCATCGAGCGAGACAGCGATGAAGTCGGCGCACTTGTTCGGCTCCAGCGAGCCAATGTCGTCGCGTCCGAGTACCGCCGCGGATCCACGAGTGGCAAGCCGAAGTGCTTCCCTACCGGTGAGCAGCCTCCCGCCCTCGATCGATGGTGCCGCGTCGAGCCGTGCCAACAACATTGCCTGGCGCGCCTCGCCGATCAAGTGGCTTCCGTCGTTGCTCGCCGACCCGTCGACACCGAGTCCGAGCCTCACACCGGACGCCAGGTATCGCCGAACCGGGGCGATACCTGATGCGAGTCGCATGTTCGACGACGGACAGTGCGCAACGCCGGTTCCGGAGTCGGCCATGCGACTGATCTCGGGATCGTTGATGTACACACCGTGTGCGTACCACACGTCGTTGCCCACCCACCCGAGGTCCTCCATGAGCTCGACGGGCCGTCGTCCGAACGTTTCGATGCAGAACTGCTCCTCGTCGAGCGTTTCAGCAACATGGGTGTGGAGGTGGACGCCGTATTCACGGGCCAGTGCAGCGGACTCGCGCATGATCTCTGGTGTGACGGAGAACGGGGAGCATGGCGCAACCACGATCCTGGTCATGGCGCCGGAGGCCGGATCGTTGAAGGCCTCGATGACACGTTGGGTGTCGGACAGGATCGTGTTCTCATCTTCGACGACCGAATCGGGTGGGAGGCCCCCGTTGCTCTCGCCGAGACTCATCGAGCCGCGTGCTGCATGGAAGCGCAGGCCGACTGCTGCCGCTCCGGCGATCTGATCGTCGAGACTTGAGCCGTTCGGAAAGAGGTACTGATGATCCGACGATGTGGTGCAGCCGGAGAGGGCCAACTCACTGAGCGCAAGCTGCGTTGAGATCTGCACATCCTGAGGGGTGAGTCGCGCCCAGATGGGGTACAGCGTCCGTAGCCAATCGAAAAGGCCGACGTTCTGAGCCCCCGGGACCGCGCGCGTGAGCGTCTGGTAGAAGTGGTGGTGGGTGTTGATCAGTCCTGGGAGCACGACGTGGCCGGACAGGTCCACGACCTCGTCGGCCGTGTCGGGGAGATCAGCCGTAGGGCCAACCTGCTCGATGAACCCATCGACCACGAAGAGTCCCCCGTCTGGGATCTCTGTGCCGTCGTCGTCCATGGTTGCCAGAACCTGTGCGTGCCGTACGAGAAGTGTGCTCATGAGCAGCAATGTACCATTGGTGTCGGATCGTCAGTCGGCACCCTCGGTAGAGTGGCCACCGTGGCCGAAGAGGAGAAGAGATAGACATGATCACGAAGTACCACCGGCCGTTGGCGCTTGATGATGCAATCGCCCTCGCCGCACGCTCTGACGCCGTGATCATCGCAGGTGGCACGACGGTCAATGCCGATCCCGGTCGCACACCTGTCGTGGCGGTTGACCTCCAGGCACTCGAACTCTCCGGCATCGAGACAGATGGTGAATCCGTGCGCATCGGATCGATGACGCGTCTCGCCGACATTGTCGAGTCGGCTCTGGCTCCGAGCGTACTGAGAGATCTTGCGCGGCGTGATGCTCCCAACACGATCCGCAACGCAGCGACGATAGGAGGCACCATCGGTACCGCAGACGCCGAGAGTCAACTCCTCACTGGGCTTCTTGCGTTCGGTGCCATAGTGACCCTGGCGGGTGCAGATTCCACAACAACCCGCCCCCTCAAGGAGATCCTTGACGACACACAGATTCTCAGAGGGACAATCATCACGAGTGTCGCGATCCCGTCCAACGGACTCGCAGCCGCAGATCGGACCGCTCGCACACCCATGGATCAACCAATCGTGATGGCTGTCGCCCACCGGGACGGCGACGGCGCTGTTGTGCTGGCGATGGCTGGAGTTGCCCCTCGTCCCGTGATAGTGGAACCCGACCGGATCGGAGATCTCGACCCGCCGTCGGACTTCCGTGGCTCGTCGCGCTACCGGACACAGATCGCATCGGTCCTCGCCAGCCGGGTTCTCGCCAGAGTCGCGGTCGGCAAATGAGTATGACGATCACCCTGACCATCAACGGATCCGATCGGATACTCGCGTGCGATCCACATGAATCGTTGCGAACCGTTCTGAGGCGGGCCGGTTACCACAGCGTGCGGTTCGGGTCGGACACCGGCGAGACCGGTGCGGCTGCAGTCCTCGTCGATGGCAGGCTCATATCTTCCGATGTCATGTTGGCCGTTCAGGCCGATGGCCACGAGATAGAAACGGTCGAAGGACTCGCCGTCCCTGGCCAGATGCATCCGATCCAGCAGGCATTCATAGACACAGGGGCCATCCAATCCGGCTACTCGACTCCCGCGATGATCCTCGCGGCGAAAGCACTCCTCGCTGCCAATCCGGATCCGACACAAGACGATGTTCGAGACGCACTGTCCGGCATCCTCGATCGAGAGACCGGCTATCTCCGACCGGTCCACGCAGTGCTGCGCATTGCGGCGATCATGCGTGGAGAGGAACCTGACCGCATCGAGGTGGCTTTCCTCGACGCATTGGTCGGTGCCGACGGTCCACATCACGATCGTGACGCCCTGACAGCCATCGCACCGAGGGTTGTGCCGAGCGATGACGTTCCACACACCCGGGTCGTCGGTCAACCAGAGACGAAGACAGATGCCATCAAGCTCGCAAAAGGGAATCCCGCGTTCACAGATGACGTCGATCTGGCCGGAACGTTGATTGCAAAGGTGCTGTACAGCCCGCATGCTCACGCCCGTATCGTGTCCATCGATGACGATGCAGCCCGGGCACTCCCCGGCGTCCACGCCGTCCTCCACTATGGCAACGTTGAGAGGGTGCGGTATGCGTCCGGTGGCCAGAGCTATCCGAACCCACTGCCCTACGACCAGGTCAGCTTCGACAACAAGGTCAGGTTCGTCGGGGATCGAGTCGCTGCAGTCGCAGCCGATACTGAAGAAATCGCGCAAACGGCCATCGGGTTGATCGATGTCACATACGAAGTGCTCCCTGCCGTTTTCGATGAGAACGATGCGATCGTCGACGGCGCTCCCGTGATCCATGACGAGCCAGACATGGAGGGAGCACACGATCCCTCGCACAATCTCGTCCATCACCTCAAGGCAGACACGGGAGATGTCGAGGCAGGTTTTGCGGTTGCCGATCGTGTCTTCGAGCAAACATTTCGGGTTCATCAGGTGCAGCAGGCGCCCATCGAACCACATGTCGCAATCGCGGCATGGGACAGCGACGAACGCCTCGTCATCACATCGTCGACCCAGGTGCCTTTCCATGTCAGGCGCATGGTCGCTCCGCTTCTTGGCATACCGGTGAAACAGATCCGCATCATCAAACCGCGTATCGGCGGCGGATTCGGTGTGAAGCAGGAAATGCTGATCGAAGACATCGTCGGGCATCTCACGATCGTGACGGGTCGCCCTGTTCGACTCGAACTCACCCGTGAAGAAGAATTCGTTTCCAGCCGGACGAGGCATCCTCAGACGATCACGTACAAAACGGGCGTCGATGCGGATGGAATACTCACAGGCCAGGAGATGCGGATAGTTGCCAATACCGGTGCATACGGGACCCACGGATTGACCGTCCAGTTGGTGAGCGGTCTGCGCGGCCTGAGTTCCTACAACTGCCCTGTCAAGCGCTTCGACTGCAAGGTCGCGTACACGAACATCCCCGTCCCTGGGGCCTATCGCGGGTACGGTGCTCCACAGGCCCTGTTCGCCCTCGAGGTGCACATGGAGGACATCGCAGCCTCAATCGGCATGGATGCGATCGAGTTCCGGAGGCTCAACTGGACGAACGTAGGGGATCCACTCGACATAGCTCCTCAGCTCGGCGAAGGAGACCAGGACGCAAGTGTCGTGCCCGTCGTCACATCCAGCGGGCTGGAGGAAGCGGTTCTCCAGGGTATGCGCGCCGTTGAATGGGATCGCCGCGACGACGCTTCGTGGAAGCAGCCAGCCGACCGACCGAACATCCGAAGGGGGATCGGTTTTGCAATGGCGATGCATGGAACTGCCATCCCGGGGTTGGACATGGGCGGTGCGAGCCTCAAGATCAACGATGACGGCTCGTTCAATCTGCTTGTCGGTGCAACAGATCTCGGAACCGGTTCAGACACGATCCTTGCGCAGATCGCTGCTGAAGTTGTCGGTGTCTCGACCAACGACGTGATCGTCTACTCGTCTGATACGGATATGACACCGTTCGACGTCGGGGCCTATGCCTCGAGCACGACGTACATCTCGGGTATGGCCGTCAAGCGTGCCGCGGAGCAGGTACGGGATCAGATCTGCGAGCGTGCAGCGATCGATCTGGACGTCGATGCGGCGGTCATCGAGATGTATGACAACGCTGCTTGGGCACCAGATGGGCGGAGCGTGACCCTCGAGGCGATCGCCCTGTCGACACTGCACCAGGAGCGGCAGCACCAGATCATGGCGAATGCCTCATATGTCTCCCCTGAGTCCCCTCCACCGTATGCGGCGCAGTTCGTCGAGATCGAGGTCGATATCGACACAGGGCAGGTAACCGTGATCCGGCTGGTCATGGCAGTGGACTGTGGGGTGCCGATCAATCCCGCCACTGCGTCCGGCCAGGTCGAAGGAGGCATGGTCCAGGCTCTCGGGTATGGACACTGCGAAGAGATGGTCTACGACGAAGACGGACGCATGGTGAACGCCGCGTTCGGGCCGTACAAGATCTATCGGGCCGATGAGATGCCTGAACTCGAGGCGATCCTGGTCCAGACCATGGAAGCCAGTGGCCCCTTCGGTGCCAAAGCGATCGCTGAGATACCGAAGGACGGAGTCGCCCCTGCGTTGCGGAACGCGATCGCCGATGCGACCGGCGTACGGATCAACGACATCCCGTTCACGCCGGAGCGTGTCTGGCTGGCCCTGCAAGACGCGTGAGCGCTGTGGAATCCGATCGAATCCTTGCCGACCTTTCCACAGCGGTCAATGGTGGAGATCGCGTGGTCCTTGCCACGATCGTCGAGACCAAAGGATCGGTGCCCCGCCACGTTGGTACGAAAATGGTCGTGCATGCAGACGGGTCGATCGTTGGCACTGTCGGTGGCGGCGAGGTCGAGGCCGCAGTTCGAGTCGATGCCCTTGCTGCGCTCAAGAAGAACGAACCAGGGCTTCACCACTACACGCTGCGTGATCCGCAACAGGGCGATCCCGGCGTGTGCGGAGGCACGATGACCGTCTATCTGGAGACCTATATGACCCCTCACACAATCTTCGTCATCGGATGCGGACATGTCGGGAAGGCGGTCGTGGATCTGGCTCACTGGCTCGGCTATCGAACGGTCGCCGTCGACGACCGGGCCGACCTCGTCACAGCCGAAGCCATGCCGCTCGCAGACATTCGGTTCCACGGCTCGGTAAGTGACGCTCTATCGGCACACCCGATCACGGAGAACACATCGGTAGTTGTCGTCACGAGAAGCTACAGCCTCGATGCACAGATCACCCCGCTGTTGTTGGAAACGCCTGCCAGGTACGTCGGGGTCATGGGAAGCAAACGTCGGTGGGGAAGCACACGAGAACTTCTCGACGACGACGGTGTTGCTGATGGTGCACTGAAGCGCGTGCACAATCCCATCGGCCTCGACATAGGTGCAGAAACCGTTGAAGAGTTGGCGGTCTCGATCATGTCCGAGATCATCAGCTTCGCCGCTGATAGCGCCCAGTGATCGAACTCTCCGATTACCTCGTCGTCGTACGCGGTGGAGGAGACATCGGTTCCGGTGTTGCATGGCGACTGCGGCGCGTCGGGTTCCCTGTTGTCGTGCTCGAGCTCGAGCGACCGCTCACGATTCGCCGCACGGTCGCGTTTTCGACGGCAGTGACAGCGGGGGACATCGTAATCGACGGGATCGAAGGCAGAAGGGTCGCATCCCACCAAGAGGCCATCGCGACGGCGATGCACGACACCGTTGCGGTTCTCGTTGCGCCAGAGATTCCCGACATGCCTGTCTCCGTGGTTGTTGACGCAAGGCTTGCGAAGCGCAACCTTGGAACGGATACTCGACAAGCCCCCTTCGTCGTGGCGCTTGGGCCGGGGTTCACCGCAGGCAAGGATTGCCACGCGATCGTCGAAACGAAGCGTGGCCACGATCTCGGTCGCGTGATATGGGAAGGTTCCGCCGCGACGAACACCGGGGTGCCAGGCACGATCGGCGGTGCGTCGGAAGACAGGGTGATCCACGCTGAAGTGGATGGAGAACTCACATGGGACGCCGCATTTGGTGATTCCGTTGGTCGTGAAGAGATACTCGGACAGGTGAGTGGCTCCCCGGTGCGGTCGAAGATCGGTGGGGTCGTGCGAGGCCTGCTTCTGCCAGGGCCGGTCGTGAAGGGTCTCAAGATCGCGGATATCGATCCGCGCTTCGACCCGACGGCGATACACCACATATCAGACAAATCCCTTTCGGTTGGTGGGGGTGTCCTCGAAGCGATCCTCGCGTGGCTGAACGACCCCGAGCAATGACGACTCTGCTGTTTCAACGCATCGGTCTCGGATCACGAGAGTTGGTCTCCATCGTGGGGGCCGGCGGGAAGACCACGATTCTGGGAATACTTGGCCGCGAACTGGCGTCTTCAGGTGCCAGGGTCATTCTCACCACAACCACGAAGATGGCCACGTACCAGGTCACAGAGCCAGTTTGTTGGTCAGACGATCCTGTCGATATCGAGAGGTCGCTTGATCCTGGCATCCCCCTGTTCGTGCTTTGCGGATCCATCCACGGGAAGGTGACAGGCATCCCAGGGGAGGCCATCGGCAGGTTGTTCACTTCAACTTCTGCAGATCACATCATCGTGGAGGCCGACGGAGCGGGATCGATGCTGATCAAAGCTCCCGCAGAGCACGAACCAGTCATTCCCGCTGCATCGACCACAGTCATCGTGGTGGTTGGCGCCAATGCACTCGGGCAACGCCTGGGAGCCGTTGCTCATCGCGTCGATCGGGTCGCTGCTTTGACGGGTCTCACCGAGGATGACGTGCTAACCCCCGAACGCGCCGCCACGATCCTGCTGCATCCCGATGGTGGCCTGAAAGCCATACCTGAGGCAGCACGAGTTGTGATGGTGATCACCAACGCGTCGGCATCGAGTGAACACGCGACGACCGGGCTGACCGAGAGCCTGGATGGTCATCCGAGTGTCGACCGGTGCGTCACACTGCGCGGTCTCTCCGGCTGATCTCAACATGTCCTCCCTTTAGGGGGGACGGCAGAGCGGAGCGATGCAGGGGGGTGTGCGAGCCTGCGAGCGTTGCGGGGCTGGTCTTGTGGGTGGTTCTTCGCGTACCGGGCTCGCGGGCGTTGCGGGGCTGGTGTTGTTCGTTGTTTTCGCGTACCGGGCTCGCGGGCTCGCGGTCCCCCCTAGATCCTCGCTG
>QMQC01000011.1 GCA_003648875.1 Actinomycetota bacterium | reverse complement strand
TATCCACCGATGAACAGCAGAACGAGCCCTGTCTGGACGATGTACTTCGGGTAGATCTTCCGCCCAAGTGGAGGCGTCAGCGTCGACGTCAGCAGCACGCCGACCGAGAGCGGAAGCAGCGTAAGACCTGTCTGGAAGGCATCGAAGCCGAGTACCGACTGCGTGAAGAGAGGTATCAGGAACAAGAGTCCCGCTTGTGCAAAGGTCTGAGTGGACAGAATCGGGAGGCCTGCGCTGATTGCCTTGTGCCTGAAGATGGACGGATGGAGAAGTGCTGGAGCACCAAGTGCTTCCTGTCGCCTCACCCACCACACAAAGGCGCCGAGGACGACGAGGCCACCCAGGATGAGCGATACCACAACCGGATCGCTCCACCCGTACGAACCCGTCTGCAGGACACCGAACACAAATAGACCAAGGCCGACAGCCGAGAGGACCACACCGACCAGATCGAGTTTCGGCTTCGGAATGACGGCTGGTGCGTCGATGAGCAATCCGGACGTCAGAAGAACGACCACCACGATGACTGCCTCGCCCGCAAAGGCATATCGCCAGCTGAGATTCGCCGTCAGCCACCCACCGATGAGCGGACCGAAGGCCGCTCCGGCAGCAGCAACACCGAACAGGGTGCCGTACGCCGATGCTCGTTTGGTTCCTGTGAAGTTCGCCCGAACGAGCGTATTGATCGCTGGCACGATGAGGGCGGACCCGAGCCCCTCGAGGATGGACCATCCCAGAATGACGAACCCGATCGTCGGTGCAAGAGCGGTAATGGCTGTACCGATGCCATAGATCACGAGCCCGATGCGGAACGCCCGCTTCGATCCCCATATGTCTCCAAGCTTCCCACCGGTCAGCATGAACGCGGCCATCGTGAGCGTGTAGAGCGTGATGGCAGCTTGCACCTGCCCCACCGTGGTGCCCAGATCCTCGACGAGCGCAGAGATCGAGACGTTCATGATCGTCGTGTCGATGACGTAGATGAACATGGCAGCGGACAAGATCGCTAGGACGGCGCTCTTCTTGCCGGTCGCGGACCCCTGATCTTGATGCATCATGGCCGGCACGATAGCCATGAGCACGCAGAGCATTTGCGTTGAAGGTCCTCAAGCCAAGGCCAATTCGGGTCGAAATTGACCTCGACGATCAGTTTGGCAAGGATTCCCAATGGTCAGCGAAATCCAGACGACGAGGAAGTTGGCGACTTCGGCACACTCCGCCGAGAAGAGCGAGAGTTCTTTTGGCCCCGGGCGCCACGCTGCGATCGACTGGGCTAGTCGTGCCAGCAGGCCGACACGACGCGCATTCGTGTACGTTCTGATATTCGGCGCCCTTCTGGTCGCCTACTGGCTGCTTCGAGGTACGACGTGGCGAACGGGCGCCCAGCTCCACACATTGCTCGAGGTGCTGGCGACAGCTCTCGCAATCGCAGTCGGAGTTGTCGCATTGATGCGTTACTACTCGCAACGGGAGAGCGCGATGCTTCTGGCGGGTGCAGCGTTCCTGGGAACTGCATTACTCGATGGACATCACGCCGTCGTCACATCGACCTTCTTCTCGAATGTCCTTCCCTCGGCTCTCGACCACCTGATTCCGTGGAGCTGGGTGGCTTCGCGGATCTTCCTGTCGCTGTTTCTGTTTCTCAGCTCGGTCGTCTGGTTGCACAGACGGAGCTCAGAGTGGAAAATCCTCACAAGCCCAGCCTATGTCTACGCAGCAACAGGTGTGGCGACAGCTGCGAGCTTCGCATTCTTCGCCCTCGTGCCGATGCCTCACCCGTACTACCCAGATCTGTGGTTCCAACGTCCGCAGGAACTGATCCCAGCCGCGCTCTTCCTCATGGCACTGGTCGGATATCTGCGCAAGGGGTGCTGGCGCCACTCAACCTACGAGCACTGGCTCGTGCTCTCCCTGATCGTCGGATTCATGGGTCAGGCGATGTTCATGTCGTTCTCCGGAGACGTCTTCGACCTCGACTTCGATGCTGCCCACACGCTCAAGATCGTGAGCTATGTCTTCGTGCTGACCGGCCTGTTCATCAGCATCTCACGGGTCTTCCGACGAGCGGAAAGACACACCAGGAAACTGGCAACTCAAGCAGTCGAACTCGAGAAGGCTCGCGATACAGCCCTCGAGGCGGTCGAGGCAAGATCACAGTTCCTGGCCAATGTGAGCCACGAGATCAGGACACCGATGAACGCCATCCTCGGCATGACGGAGCTGGCGCTCAGCACCGAACTCTCTGTGGAACAGCGCGAATACCTCGGCACCTCAAGGACATCTGTCGAAGCCCTGATCACGATCGTCAACGATCTCCTCGATCTCTCCAAGATCGAAGCAGAGAAGCTCGAGATCGACTCGATCCCGTTCGGTCTCCGCGACACGGTGAACGACACCGTCAAGGCAATGTCGGTCTCCGCGGCGACCGCCGGAGTCGAACTCGGGTGGGAGATGCCTGACTCGATTCCTGACTCGGTGGTCGGAGACCCAGGACGGTTGCGTCAGGTGCTTGTCAATCTGATCGGAAACGCGATCAAGTTCACCCCCGAAGGTCAGATCAGAGTAGTCGTGGAGCTTCAACACCTCGGCGACGAGGACGTGGAGCTCCGATTCGATGTGCAAGACACAGGGATAGGGATCCCCCCGGACAAGCTTGAGCACGTCTTTGAAGCGTTCTCACAGGCCGAGGCCTCAACGACCAGACGCTTCGGCGGAACGGGTCTCGGACTCTCGATCTCGTCCCAACTCGTCCAGTTGATGGGCGGAACGATATGGGCCGAGAGCACGCCAGGGGTAGGTAGCACCATCCGCTTCACAGTGAAGCTCGGTCTGTGCGACAGCGCCCAAGGGATCACTTCGACAGCCCGCCCCGGCGACCATCCTCCCGTAGTCGTGATCGTTGGCAGTAGCGAAGGGCACGACACCATCGTGGAGATGCTCTCGCAAGGTGACATCCGGGCGATCGTCGTCACCAACGAGGAGGATGCCGCGGCTGCGGTACGCGCTGAGAGGCAAGGACCCGCCCCTCGCGTGGTCCTCGTCGACGACGCTGACGATTCCTTCGAACGGTGCCAACGGATCATGAACAATGACGCGCTCGGAGAGCTCTCAGTGATCGCTCTCGTAACCGTTGGTAGGCGCGGCGATGCCGCCCAATACCGTCGTCTCGGTCTGTCCGGATACCTCACCAAGCCGCTGCTTCAGACGGACCTGATTGGTGCGGTCAACACGCTTGCAGGTGGGGATCACCCGAAAGGCACGTTCGTTACGGTCCATTCATTGAGAGAACAGCGGCCGCGCCTTCGTGTGCTGCTCGCAGATGACAGCCCGACCAATCGCCAGCTTGCGACACGACTCTTGGAGTTGAGAGGTCACTCGATCGTGACAGCCGAAGATGGCAAGCAAGCATTCGAGGCGTGGCAGGAGGGGACGTTCGATGTCATCCTGATGGATGTTCAGATGCCAGAAATGGACGGCATCGAAGCCACAGCGGCCATCAGGGCGAGCGAGAGCGGCGGCCTGCACATCCCGATCGTGGCCGTCACGGCGCTCGCCACCGAGTCAGACAAGAACCGATTCCTGATGGCGGAAATGGACGCATACATCTCGAAACCCTTCCGAGCGGAACAGCTCTATGCAGCCATCGAGCACTTCGACACTGATCTCCGACAAGTCGGTGCGCCTCCCCCTGATGGCGACAGGAATTCAGATCCGATCGACCACGATGCGGCTCTCGAAATCGTCGGCGGTTCGACAGAGTTGCGCGCCGAGATCGCGGGAGTGTTCACCGATGAATATCCCGCATTGATGGACACCATCAACGACGGTTTCGCCTCAGATGACCTCGAGCCTGTGAAGCTGGCCTCACACCGATTGAAGGGCTCGCTGGGGATGCTCGGAGCCCTACCCGCTCAAGACGCCGCGCAGAGGCTGGAGCACAGCGCAGGTTCCGGAGAATCGGAGCAGGCGCGTGATGCCTGGGAGGTACTCCGCAGCGAGATGGAGCGCCTCCAGCCGGAGCTGGTTGCTGTCTCCCAAGGATCCAATAGGGATTGATCATCTCCACATTTGGAGTCCTGAGACGGAGTCTCGATTCGTTGCAGATGGTGCGACAATGGTGAACGTGGACTACGAGCACACCCAACACGGCTACACGGGGATCCTCACAGCCGTCTTCACATCCGTAATTCTCTGGACTTCTCTGCCACCGACGTTCGCAGAGTCACCATCGCTCGGAGTCCTCATCGCGCTCTCCATGGTGTCCATCGTGGCGCTCACATTCTGGTTCAGCCGACTCGTCGTCACCGTGATCGACGGAAGCGTCGCAGCGACGTTTGGTCTCGGCAAGCCACACAGGATCGTGCAGTTGTCCGATGTTGTCGACGCACGCCAGGTCCGCAACCACTGGATCCAGGGGTGGGGTGTACGCAGGGTGTCACGCGGATGGATGTACAACGTGTGGGGGTTGGACGCTGTCGAACTGGAACTGACATCCGGCAACACCTTTCGCATCGGAACGAACGAACCAGATCGGCTTCACACAGCGATCTTGCTGAACTCACACAGATAGGTCGAATCAAGCACATTGACATATGGTTCATATTGACATCTATCTATGCGACTGGTAGCCTGAGTTCACATAGACATATGTCGATACGAAGGGATAGGCCATGCCATCCAGCGAGATTCAGGAGAAGGTCCGCCAGCGATACGCAGAGGCGGCGGTCAGCGTCGACCCATCGTGTTGCGGAACCGAAGGCGGCGAGAAATCCGGTTCCGATGCATTCACAACCTCCGATCCGGACAAGTTCGGTACAAAGCTCTATGAAGCTGCCGACCTTGCTGACGTTCCCGACGGCGCGGCGCTCGCCTCCCTCGGGTGTGGAAACCCGACAGCCGTGGCCGAGCTCAAGCAGGGCGAAACGGTTCTCGATCTCGGCTCAGGCGCAGGCATCGACGTTCTGCTCTCTGCAAAGCGCGTGGGTGCTGAGGGTTTCGCCTATGGCATCGACATGACAGACGAGATGCTCGCCCTTGCTCGAAAGCACCAGGCCGAGGCCGGAGCAACGAACGTTGAGTTCCGCAAAGGCACCATCGAGGACATACCGCTCGAGGACGCAACTGTCGATGTTGTCATCTCCAACTGCGTCATCAACCTGTCGGCAGACAAGCCCGCCGTGCTCTCCGAGATGCATCGCGTGCTCAAACAGGGCGGGCGAATCGGAATCTCAGATGTCGTTGCCGACGACGGACTCACGGAAGCCCAGCGACTCGAGAGGGGCAGCTGGGTTGGTTGCATCGCAGGCGCGCTCAGTTTCGCCGAGTACCACGGTGGCCTCGAGGAGGTCGGCTTCACGGACATCTCGATCGAACCGACCCACAGCGTCGCGGACGGCATGCACTCGGCCATCATCAAGGCAAGCAAGCCCCGATAGCCTCTATCCGTCTCGGGTAGGTTCGAACTGCCGCTCGGGTGGAGGAACAACGCGTATGGTTTCGGATAGGACTGAAGGGAAGGCTTGATGACCAAACCATCCGCTGGAGAACACACGGCAGGCGAAGTGGCAGAACGGGTGGTTGGGGCTGCCCTCGGAACGTTCGACATATTTGCGATCTACGTCGGCGATCGGCTTGGCTACTACCAGCTTCTCGCTGATCACGGACCGATCACGGCGCACGAGCTCGCCGAGCGAGCGAGTACAGCGGAGCGGTACACGAGGGAGTGGCTCGAACAACAGGCAGTATCCGGTTTCATCATCATGGAGACGCCAGACGCTGGAGGCCCACACCGCCGTTTCTCGATGCGGGCCGAATACGCCGAAGCGCTCACCGACAGGCTGAGCCTGGCGTACGTCGCTCCCCTCGCACGCATGCTTGCCGCTGCAAGTGCCAAGATCTCCGAAGTTGCCGCCGCACACCTCGATGGTGGAGGTGTGTCGTGGGAAGAGTTCGGACATGAGATGCGCGAAGCACAGGGTGACATGAACAGGCCATTCTTCGCCAAACTCCTGGCACACGAATGGTTCCCCGGAGTCCCTGAGATCCACGATCGCCTCACCGCCGGCGGAAGAGTTGCAGACATCGGAAGCGGCTTCGGTTGGTCGTCAATCGGCCTCGCAGTCGGATACGACGAGATCACCGTCGATGGCTTCGATCTCGACGAACCCTCAGTGGAATCGTCCCGTCGTCACGCGGCGGATGCAGGAGTCGCCGACCGGGTCCGGTTCCACGCAATCGACGCTGGCGATCCGTCGGTCGAAGGCGAGTTCGACCTTGTTGCCGCGTTTGAGTGCATCCATGACATGCCTGACCCTGTGTCGATCCTCGCGACAATGCGACGGATAGCAGCAGACGACGGCATCGTGATCGTGATGGACGAGAAGGTTGCCGAGGCCTTCAGCCCCGATGTTGGAGAGGCCGAACAGTTGATGTACGGCTTCTCGAACTTCATTTGTCTTCCGGACGGGATGTCGACACCCCATTCGGCAGGCACCGGAGCGGTCATGCGCCCGGACACGCTCCGCCGATATGCCCTTGAAGCCGGATTTGTGAGCATCGAGATCCTGCCGATCGAAACTGACATGTGGCGGTTCTATCGGCTCGTGTGAGTCCGGACTCCTCGATGGGTGAGGCGACTCGCGCTTCTGCCCGCCGCACTAGGGTGCCGCCATGGGCGACCACGAACAGAATGAGTCATTCGAGGCGTTTCGCAAGTCGCTCTCGTACGGCAGCCGCAACGACCTCAACTTCAAGTTCTTCAAGGGGATGTCCGACGAGCAGGTCGCCTCGTTCCTTCAGGACCTGCTTCACAAGCTCGGCGACGCGTACGACACAGGTGATGTCCTGCCACTGATCGAAGCGGCGTATGAGGCTCAGGCCGAGGGATACTCGCCCGAACCCGATGCACCCCCACCCCGCAACTCGTTCGAGGAAGGTCCGTTCACACCGCTCGAGAAAGCCATCGCCAACTCGACAGTCGGCATGCTCACAACGTCTGGCCACTTCGTCGCAGGTGACGACCCGATGCCTTTCGGGGAGGCTTCATTGACCCAGGAAGATGCGGTGAACCGCATCAACGAGTTCCTCAGAGAGATTCCGTTGCTCTCAGAGATCCCGTCAGACACCCCAACGTCGGATCTGCGTGTCCGTCATGGCGGATACGACATCCGCTCAGCCGTACGTGACCCCAATGTCACGTTCCCGATCGATCGACTCAGAGAGGTTCAGGCACGCGGAGGCGTACGTCGCCTCGCTTCCACCTTCTTCTCATTTCCCGGGGCGACGTCCCAGGGAAGGCTCCGCAGCGAACTACCCGGATGGGTTGAGCGGATTCACGAAGAGGAGATCGATGTCATGCTCCTGGTGCCTGTGTGACCTGTTTGTCACGTGTCGGTCGGGCACGTTGGGAGGGCGATCGAGGAATCCGGCATCCCGACGGCGACTGTCATGGTGCGCGCCTTCGAACACAGGGCACGGGAGCTGAAGATGCCACGAGCTCTGATCGTCAAACACCCGATGGGCCGCCCACTCGGGGCAGCGGGAGACACCACGCGCCAGCACGAGGTCCTCAGAGCCGTCTTCGAACTTCTCGAATCAGCAACGGGAAATGGCACGGTCGTCGAGTTCCCTGAGTCGTACCGCCCACGCCCCCTCAACGCATAGCCCTCGGGTCGGTCAGTCGGGATTCACTGCTCTCGTGGCGAGATATGCACCTGACAGAACGACGACCACGCCCACAATGGCGATCGGCTGGACGACTTCGCTGCGGAACACAACGCCCAACACGATCGCAACGACAGGGATCAGGTACGTGGTGGTGGTCATGCGTGGCCCACCGACACGACCTGCAAGGGTCGTGCTCAGGGCACGGACGATTCCGGTTCCGATGACTCCAAGAATCAGAACTGCGATCACGGAAGGCATGGAGAACTCCGAACCGTCAAGGGACCGAACTGCGAATGGGACGAGCATCGCACTCGAGAGAACCAGTGCCCACAAAGTGACGGCCGCGCCGCCGTATTTCTGCTGAAGTGGCACAACGATGTTGCTGTTGATCCCATAGCCAATCGTCGCAAGGAACACGAGAACGATGCCAACGGGTGCCGCCCGCACACCAACGAGGGAGGGTGTTGTCATCATGACGATGCCGATGAAACCGATGCCAATGCCCAAAGCCTGCGCTCGTCCGGGGAGCTTGTGAAGCAAGAACGCTGCGACCACGAGGCTCAGGACCGGCGTACCGCTGGTCACCATCCCGGCAACCGCAGAGTCAAGCTCGGTCTCCGCTATCGCAAACAGCAGCGCTGGTCCCGCATTGCCTGCAACGGCGACTGCAAGAATCCGCGCCCAGTCCTCCCTCTGTATTCGTATGCGGGCCTGCGGAAAGACCGCAAGGGCCACGGCACCCAACGCCACTCTCCCGAAGGCAACAAGACCGGGCGAGAGTGAATCCACGGCAAGGGCGATCCAAAGGAACGCTGATCCCCAGATGAGCCCGATCAGGAGAGTGAGGCCCCACTCGGCCGGTCCGTATGCAGCCGGGCGCGAACCGACGTTGGTGAGCGGTGATGCCAACAGCCCTTCCTTCGCTCGTCGCCACGACCCTATCGGCGATCGGGAGTCCTCGATGACGGGCTCGAGCAGATGAAATCGTGACCGACGCACGCGGGCCATAGCCTCCTGCAGTTCAGATCAGCCCGGAAGAGATCAGCCTGCTGGCGCCCAGGAGACCCAGGTCGCTCCGGGGATGACGATGGACTCGGTCCCATCAACCGGATGGATGACGACCACTGGTTCCTCGTCGCGAACGGCCGGGTAGCCGATGTAGTCGCCGGACCACGACCAGAACCGGACGGACTGCGCATACTGGTCGAAGAACGGGACCAGGCTGCGAAACCACGGCGGCTGCAGTGTGAACGATTCGATCTCAACACTCTGACCATCCGACCAGACATTCCATGCCAGCGACAGGGGCTCATCACCGAGCGTGGCGAAGAGAAGGTCCTCCCCGCTCTCATCCCACTGGTAGAGAAGCGCAAGCTCGCTCGATACGGTGCGTAGCGTTCCCGTCACCAGGTCGATCGTCACGAGCTTCCCACCCGGAAGCGTCGGCAGGAGCTGTGTGCGCAAACCCGCGGCGATCGATCCAACGTCTGGCCGCTCCGTTGCCTGAATCGCGATCATGTCACCGGCAGCAACGAACCCGACGGGACCCTCGACCTCCGCTAGGTCCGTCAACGAAGCATCGGTCCAGAGCACAACACGCTGGGTGTCATCGACTGAGCGCAATGTCACGAGGCCTCGATCCACCCACACAGGCGCTTGGAAGAGACCGGTATCGGTCAGGATCGTCTCGGTGCCCTCGGCTCGGCGCACGTCGAGGCGCTGGCCCGCAACGTGAATCGCCAGCGAGTCGCCCTCAGGTGACCAACTGGTGTAGAACGGCGATTCGGACGACAGCGGAGTAACGATCCCCGAATGGTCGACAAGCTCTGAGATGAGACCTGCACCTGACGGATGGTTTCGGAGCGACGTCGTCGCATAGCGGCTACTTGCTGGAGCTGGTGAGAAATAGAATGGCGGGGTTTCCATGGGTGTGCGCCACACGATGTTCCCCGTTTCGGCTTCGGCGGCAGTCAGCGAATGGTCACCGGAGTCCGACACGTCTGAGAACACAATCGTCGAACCGTTGAGCCACGTCGGCTGACGGAAGATGTGGCCCTCGGGTGGGTCGATGCGCGAGATCTCGCCCCCGGTCGCGTCGTGAACCTCTATCGCGCCAGTGACGGTCGACACCACCATCCGATCGGCGCCCATCTCGACTACCGGAGACGAAGTTGAAGCGTTCCTCGGCACAGTTGGCGTCGGATCGGGGGCAGTCGAAGACACACAGGCGGTTGCCAGGACCCCGAAAGCGAGAACGACAGGAAAGAGGCGGGGCATATGCCAATGCTACGTCCGGAATCTGTATGCATCGACGGTCACGATCGCGTCAGGCGACAGAACCGTCAACGGACCCGTGGAAGGAGGCCATAATGGTGCAAGGTTCCAAGGGAGGCACCTAATCGAGAACGACGTGCTCTACGCGCTGAACGGCGACATTGTCAGCTACAGCCGACTCCTCGCGGACGACCCGGACAACACGGCAGATGCACTGAGCGCGACCAGACTCATTGTCACAGATCAGGTCGCCGGTGCCGGCGGAACGCTGGTCAACTTCGTCGGGGACAATTTCATGGCGGTCTTCGATCAAGCCGATCATGCAGTTCGGACTGCCATCGCGGTCACAAATTCGCTTGCAGCCAAGAATGCTCTCGTCCCTGAGTTCCAGCGCATGCGTTTCCGCATGGGCGTCGACGTTGGCCCGGTCCGGGTCAGTAACGACGGGAGCTGGCTGGGAGACGCGTTGAACATCGCGGCACGGATTCAGTCGATCGCTCAACCAGGGGGTCTCAGCGTCTCTGGCGACGTCTACCGAGCCCTCGACGAGCCGATGCTGCGGTTCCGTTCGAAGGGGAGTCAGCACCTCAAGAACATCCCTGAGCGTGTGGAGGTGTATGACTTCGTCGACCTTCCTGCCGAGAACGACACTTCGGTGGCCCCGATCAGGCCTCTCGCTCTTGAAACCCCCAAGGTTGCTGTACTCCCCATGCATACCGAGGGAGTATCCGATGACCTTCGTTCCGTGGGGGCGTTCCTGCTTTCCGATGTGGTGTCGGGATTGGTCGACCTTCGAAATCTGGACGTTGTCGACGTGACGATGACGCTGGGTCAGACCCGGAACGGCGGAGAGATTGCATCGAACGTTCGATACGTACTGTCTTCCGGGATAGCCCAGGTCGGGACGCGCGTTCGGCTGTGGGCATCGGCGATGGAAGTGACCACGCAGAATGCCCTTTGGGCACAGAAGTGGGACACAGACGTCGAGTCCCTGCTCGATATGGCGGACGAGTTTGCCGAGGAGATCGTGAGAGCATTCGAGATCGAACTGATCGTCGGCGAACCTGCTCGGTTCCTCCACGAGATCGCCGATCCGAGATCTATCGCGATGGTGTATGAGTCGTGGTACCACCTCACGGCTGGAACAGTCAGCGGCTGGAATCAGTCACGCCGCATCAATGAAGAACTGAAGAGTGAATTTCCTGACAGTGGGCTGGGTCACTCGCTGGCTGGATTCACGGACTGGCTCGGTGTCGGGCAGGGCTTCGCCAAGAACCCGGAGGAATCATTGAGCAGCGCCAGGGTCGACGTGACGAGGGGCATCGAACTCGGTGATGAATCAGGTCTGGGAACCATGGTGCTGGCAGCGATAACGCTTGCGGAGGGTGATGCCGACGGCGCGTTGACTCAGATCTCATCGACGCGGGTCGTGAGACCGACGTGTGACCTGACGTGGGGTGTGGAGGCGAGTATTCGCCGATACCTCGGCCAGTGGGAGGAAGCGATCGAGTTGGTTGATCGAGCAATGGGGCTCAGCCCTGTGAACAAGCCTTGGTATCCGACCGTTCTCGCAGCCTCCTACTACGTGGGTGAGCGATTCGAGCAAGCTGCCGCTGTTGCCGAAGAGGTGCTTGAGCACCAGCCCCAGAACATCGAAGCTCTGCTTGTTCTCGCAGCATCCCAAAGCGAACTCGGACTCGAACGCAGGGCGCACGCAACCGGCGACCTGATCCGCGAGCGCTACCCACAGGCGAACATCTACGAATGGCTCGCATCGAACCCATATCAGGACGACCGATTCGTTGATCGCTGGAAGAAGGCTCTTGAAGGGGCTGGTCTGGGTTCGGATTGACCCGAGCGGGCGGCGCATACGCCCGGACCCAGCGACCGTAGGTTTATCCAAGCGGGGCCTGTAACGTTTCCTGCCCAGCGAATCCGAGGAGCCATGGCAGAGCCAGACGCCGCAAACATGCCAGATGGAAGAGACCTACTCCGAACGATGGGTTGGGTACCGCTCCCATTCTCGTGTCTCGGCCTCGTGCGGAGGACTGGTGATGTCAAAGGCGACAACATCTGGGCCTGGATGATCCTCGTGCCATGGAGCTCGGAGGGAAAGCCGTGGATCGACGGAACCGACATCGTTCCGGCCTCGACAAAGTCCGAAAGTGAGGAGCGAGAAGATCTCCTCACGAAGATGCGCGGGATCCTCGACGATCGATATGGGGAGACCGTCGGGAACCGGGCTGTCGATGAGTTCCTCGCCGAGATCCTCGACGAGCCCTGACCCTTCTACGAGGTGGCCTGCCACGCTCGGATGACACCGAGAAAGTCATCACCGTACGTCTCGATCTTCTTGGCACCAACGCCTGTGATCGCAATCAAGTCGTGGTGATTCGACGGCATGGTCGCCGCCATCTCACGCAGCGTTGCATCGTTGAACACGATATACGCAGGGACATCTCGCTCGCGTGCGAGTTTCATTCGGAGAGTCCGCAGTTCCTCGAAGAGGTCCTCCGCACCTTCAGGTAGTTCGAGCTGGTCGCGGCTCGCCCTCGGGGTCCTCGGCGTCGGTGCCGCATCGAGGTCGGAGCCGAGATCGGTACACCGATCACAGGACCGCTGGCATGGGTCGATCTGCTCACCGAAATGGCTCGCCAAAGCACTGTGCCGGCAATTCGTGGACTCGGAGAAGTCATACATTCGCCGGATCTGGGTGCGCTGGGATGATTCGTTGTCACTCCCGGACACCATGCGTTCGAGCTGGATGACATCAGCCCACGAGTAGAAGAGGTAGCAGTCGCTGTCGAGGCCATCGCGCCCCGCCCTGCCGATCTCCTGGTAATAGCCCTCGAGCGACTTTGGCATGTCACGGTGGATCACGAACCGAACATTGGACTTGTCGATCCCCATCCCGAATGCAACTGTGGCACACACCACATCGATCTCATCCCTGATGAAGTCGTCCTGCACCTTCGTGCGGGTCTCAGCGTCCAGGCCGGCGTGATAGGCAGAAGCCTTGGTGCCGATGGACCGCAGATATTTCGCGGTGCTCTCTGCAGACTTCCTCGACAGCGTGTAGATGATGCCGCTGTCACCGCTGCGTTGGGTGCATATCTTGCCGATGTAGTCCTTCACCTTGATGTGGACTCCATCGTGTCTTCCCTTCTTGTACGTATGCAGTTTCAGGTTTTGCCGAAAGAACGATGTCTGCACGACAACAGGACTCGCCAGATCCAACTGCGTCGCGATGTCGCTCCTGACACGCGAAGTCGCTGTAGCCGTAAGGGCAAGCACGGGCACCCCATACCGGGATTTGAGGTTGACGAGCTGGCGGTACGCAGGCCTGAAGTCATGGCCCCACTGGGAGATGCAGTGCGCCTCGTCGACGGCGATGAGACGTACATCGACCTGATCAAGAATCGAACCAACCGATGCGACGAGACCCTCAGGGGCAACGTATACCAGTTCGTAATCACCTGCCTTGAGCCGCGATATCCGCTCCATTCGCTCCTCGAACTCGATGCTCGAGTTGATGAACGTAGCGGCGATACCCAATTCCCGAGCTGCATCGACCTGGTCCTTCATCAGTGCTATCAGCGGTGAAACCACAAGTGTCGTGCCGCCGGTCAGCCTGGCAGCAAGCTGGTAGGTCAGGGACTTCCCTGAACCTGTCGGCATCACTGCGAGGCAATCGTCTCCTCCGAGAGCGGCTTCGAGCACGTCCCGCTGTCCCGGCCGGAAGGTGCTGAAGCCGAACGTCCTCCTGAGTTCGCCGAACAGCGCATCGTTGTCAACCCCGACCGGAGGACGAGGTGCCTTCGGCTGAAAGGCAGCCGCAGGAGGCAGCGACGGGTCCCCCGTCCGCTCCCCCGCGTTCAGAGATCTGTCTCCTGACGCTTCGCTGGCAAGCATGTCCCAGTACGCGTCATCGCTCGACGTGCTGCTTTCGATCTCGGATCCTTCCACGGAAGCCAGCATAAGAGACGGGTGTAACACTTCTGTGCCTGGTTCGTCTGTACTGGTGAGAGACTGCTCGGGCCGTGGTCGGGAAGGTGCCCTGTGAGATCTGCTTACGAGAGAGGCCATATGAGACGGATAGCAATCATCGCAATCGCCGCAGCACTCTTCGCATCGACCGCGGCGATAGCCCTCGCCGACGACACCGATGCCGACCCGGAAGCAAGCGAGACGAGCGTGTTCAGCGAAGCTCAGCTCTGGAAGGCCAAGCTCCTCGCTGGCTATGACCTCGACGACGGTGCAGAACTCGCTGAAATCGAAGGCCTGCGCACCGGAGAACCGGCTGTCGGGTGGGGAGCTATCTTCAAGCTGCTACAACTGGAGGCAGCGGGCGTTATAACACTCGACGAACTGGTCACGGCATTCGCGGACGGTGAGGGATGGGCTTTCGGACGCCGATTCAAAGAACTCGGTGATAGTGCGCTCAGTTCCCTCGAAGGCACTCCGAAGAACTTCGGGCAGTTCAAGAAGCAGCTTAGGGAGCCCAAGGAGAACCAGGGCAAGAAGCCCCAGGACGACTGACCCAGAGCCACGGGTCACTGAGGGAACCATGCGATCTCTGTGCATCACAGCAACTCCGGTGCACAGATCTTGACACAGGCGTAGTGTGCGCCTCTGCAATCGGTCGGCATGCCCGTCAGCCGTGTGAACCTCAAGGGGGCACCAAGCTCATGAGAAGCCCCCAAGAACGCGGGATTGCTGGACTCACCATGCTGGCCGTCGCCCTCGTCGGGATCGCAGGCATCGTTGTCGGTGCCGGGCTTGTTGTTGTCGGTGTCATCGATCCGTTGGACGACGGCGTCACAGGAAGCTCAACAGATTCATCCTCGACAGCCCTGCTGGATTGTCGGGGAGGTGATCCCATCGATGTGGCGTTCGACGGGGCTGAGGTCGTTGCCGTCGGTATCGCTACGACGGGCTCGTGGGTCGCCTTCCGGACACCAGACAAC
>QMQC01000010.1 GCA_003648875.1 Actinomycetota bacterium | reverse complement strand
TCGAATCGGCAAACGGCCTCACGAGTCCGGCGACCCAACTACCGATTGCAGCGGCAATGACCACGACAAGTACAGCCAGCAACACCGTCGGGATCCATGTGAGGAAACGCTCAAGCAACACTTCGAGTGTGTTGATCTGGAGAATCCGGAACACAATCAGCCACAGCACCACCACAAGGTATGCGTACACGACAGACGCCGTAACACCGGCGGCAGTCTGATCCGAGGCAGCCAGGGCACCGGTGATGCCTGCACGATCGAAGATGCCTTGAACGAATCCAAGCGTCAGCAACTTCTCGATCAATTTGCGGATCCACGAGAGGATCAAACGACCGATCATGAGAACGATCAGCGCAACGATGACCCGCGGCAGCCACTCAGCGACCAACTGGCCGAGCGACTCGAATTCAGCAACCATTTGGTCCCAGAAGGACATAAGTCTCCACTCCCTCGTATCGGCAGAAACCACCATGCTAGTCGTCGACCCGGGGCCGTGACCAGCGGCAATTCTGTCTGACAGCGACCGCGGTCGAGCGATCCGGAGCTTGGCTCTGATCCGATCACTGAATCGGTTTGAATATGTCCAGGTAGACACCCATCAGACCGAGGCTCACGAGGAAGAAGAAGACGGCCGCGGCAACGGGGAGCAGCCTCTCGATCTTCGGCTGGCGACCAGTCACCTTCTCGTAGCCTGCGACGGCGAAGTGGCCACCATCGAGCGGATACAACGGTACAAAGTTGAGCACACCGACGAAGATGTTGACAAGTGCGAGTAACTGAAGCGTCGATTCGAGAGGACCGGCGATCCGCACGAGACCGATTGGACTGATGGGGCGAACGGTGTCCAGGATCGCATCATCACCACCGAACAATGACATGACGAGGCTTGGGAAGCCGATCACCAACTCCCACATACCACGAACGCTCATCACCACGGCTTCACCGAGCTGGCTTGCGGACTTGGAGACCATGGCGATCGCGCCGATCGCTTCGCGCTCTGCCTCAGGCGTCACGCCGAAAAACCCAACGTCCTCTGTGATCGGTTCACGATCCGGACCCAGTACGTATTCTCCGTCGACAACAACCCGTCGTTCGACCGTAGCCAACGTTGCGTGGAAATCGAGTGCTTGATGATCTCTGTTGACAGTGATGATCACATCTTCGCCGGCGCGGGTTTCTGCAAAGAGGCCGAATTCGTCCCACGTCGTGATCGGAATGCCGTTTGTTCCGATGATGACATCCCCAGGTTCTACCCCGACGACAAGTGCAGGCGATGCCTCGGTCGTGCCGGGTACCACATTGCTCACGGCAGCAACTGTCCTCGTACGGACGGGAGTTCCATCGGTATCGAATACGACGATTCCCCATACCGTACCGACGAACCACAGGAGTAGGAATGCAACCACGAAGTGGCTGAAGATCCCGGCAAGCACAACGACGGTCTTCTTCCAGAACGGGGCTGCCCGATATGTCCGCGATTCGTCCTCTGGGGGAATCTCTTCAAACGGGTTCATGCCGATAATTCGAACGTAGCCGCCGAACGGAATCGCTTTGACGCCGTATTCGGTCTCACTTCTTGTTGTCGACCACAGCTTCGGACCGAAGCCAAAGAACGCCTCGGTGGCCTTCATCCCAAATGCCTTGGCAGCCACGAAGTGACCGCCTTCGTGGATGACGATCATCGCCACGATGCCAGCGATCATGATCACAGGTCCCATATGTTCCTCTAGGTCAGGTCAGGCGTGAGCGTAAGTTAGCGAGCCGCGGCGGTAAGAAGGCAGATTGGCGGAGACGAGTTCGATCTGAGTCAGGGGATTCGAATCTCAAGTCACCGCGAATGTGTAAAGCCGTCGTCTGTCGTTTCTCTACTCAGTCGATATCGCGTCGAGTATGTTCATGCGAGCAGCCTTTCTCGCGGGCCAGATCGCCGCAAGGACTCCAGCCAGTGCGGCGAGGAACAACGCGAGAACGACCTGACCAACGGGAATGCTGAAAGCACCGAACCCCTCTTCTTCCAAGGCCTTCACAACAGCCCAGCCGAGCACGATCCCGAGGCCAACGCCGAGAATCGCACCGAAGGTAGCGATGATCACAGCCTCCCACCGGATCATGCGCCTTACTTGGCGTCGCACCATTCCAACCGCTCTCAGCAATCCGATCTCTCTCGTTCGCTCGTAGATCGAAAGTGTGAGCGTATTCGTGATACCGAGAATCGCGATGATCACGGCGAAGAGCAGCAGACCTGTAAACAGCGCCAACGCTTGGTCAATCTGCGTCTCCAGTTCATCAACGATCTCGGACTTGGTCTGAGCCTTCACGTTTCCAAATGCATCGACCGTCGGCGAGATGGCTTCTTGGGCAGCGGCAACACCTACCCCGTCCCTGGCGTTGGCGAACACCAGACCATCTCCGACGTATTGGTAGTTCGCCTTGAAGGTCTCCGTCGACACATAGATGTTCGAGAATTCGTCAGCCTCGAACGTACCGACAACGGACATCTCGACTTCACCTGAATGAGCGAACTCCGTGGTCACGATGTCTCCGACTTTCCAGCCATTCTTTTCGAGGAACCCGCTTGCTACGATCATCGATCCAGGCTGAGAAAGCGCGGATACTGCGTCTCCGTTGGGCTGCAATGCGAATACTTGATTGATCGTGGATGGGTCAACTGCACCAAGGAACTGTTGGTCACCATCGATGACAACTCTTCCGAACTGCATTGCGGAAACGACGCTGAGTTCATCGTAGGTCTCCAGATCCACGGCAAATGCCGGGCTGATCGCTGCTGGCAGCTCCGGATCGTTCTGGTTCTCGGACTGGAATGTGAGGTCTGCGGGAAAGAGCTCGAAGACGGTATCTGAGATGGAGGCCTTCGTCGAGGCTCCGAACACCGAAAAGAAGGCGACAAGGGCGACGCCGACCATCAACGCGGACGCGGTCGAGGCAGTTCGACGGGGCTTGCGCTTCGTGTTCTCCTTGGCGAGGAGACCTGAGATCCCGAATAGGCGTGGTAACGGCCACCCGATGACGTCTGCAAGTGGTTTTGCAGCGAGCGGTGCAAGCACAGATACACCGATGAAGGCGATCGCTGCACCCGCTGCAACGAAGATGATCGCTCGCCCAACACTGGCGAAGAGTCCGACAGCCAACAGCAGTACTCCAAGGCCGGTGATCGCTGTTCCTGCAATTGCGCGTGTGCGAAGACTACGACGCGGAGTCCTGGCCGCGTCTTCTCGCATCGCTGCAACAGGAGGGATACGAGAAGCCTTTCTTGCCGGCAACAACGAGGAGAGAAGCGTGAGACCCAGTCCAACGAGCATCGAGACGACGAGCGTTCGTGGTAACAGGACGAGGGCATCTGCGGGAACGCCGAATCCGCCGGCATTCATCAGACCCCGAATGGCCAATGCCATGACGAAACCGAATGCGATCCCAGCGACGGAGCCAACGAGCCCGATGAAAAGGGCCTCCACGATGACCATCACGCGGATCTGTCTGCCTGTAGCACCGATCGCACGCAAAAGGGCGAGTTCGCGCGTGCGCTGAGCGACAACGATACGGAAGGTGTTCTGAATGATGAACGCACCGACAAACACCGATACGCCTGCAAAGGAGAGCAGTCCAATGCTCAAGAAGCTCAAGCCTTCGTTGATGTCGGCCGCCTGCTCGTCCTGTTCGGTCTCACCGGTCACAGCTTCGACACCGCTCGGCAGCACGAGGGAGATTCTTTCTGTGAGTTCATCCGCGTCGACATCGGCCACAGCTTGGACGCTGATACCTGAGAATTCGTCCCCAAAGCCGAAGACCCTGCGTGCCTCTTCGAGCTCGAAGAGAACAAGGGTCGCACCGAGGAGACTGTCCTGGTCGCCGAAGGACCCGATGCCTACGAGCTCAAACTCCTCAGGGCCCAAGAATCCGATCACGGTGACCTCGTCACCAAGGACAAAACCAGCATTGTCCACGGTGTTCGCATCGAGCATGACCTCACCTGGTCCTGATGGTGGCAACCCGCCGCCATCCTTGATACGCATGGGACTCAGCGAAGGGACCTCTCCCCATGAGAACCCCAGCGTCGGGGGCCCCTGGCCTCCAATGGGGTCTCCACTCTTGTCGAGCACCTGGATTGAGATCGACGCCACGCCTCCTTCGGCGACGTCGACGCCGTCAACCGCCAAGACTGAGCCGAGGACTTCAGCAGGGAAAGGCTCTGTGCTTGCGCCGAAGTCACCAGCGTCGGCGCGCACGCTCACATCGATTCCGGCGTAGATGTCGTCGAGTAAATCATCGAACTGGGCATTGATCGTGTCTGTGAAAATGAATGTGCCAGCCACGAGGCTCACGCCAAGCACGATGGCCACGGCCGTAAGAATGAACCGGATCTTGTGGGCAAAGAGCGATTTGATCGCAGTCTTGATCATGTTTCAGCCACCGAGGCTCTTGAGCCGATCAAGCACGGAGTCTGGAGTTGGGTCGTACATCTCGTCAACCGTCTTGCCGTCTTCAAGAAAGATGATCCGATCCGCGTAGGCTGCAGTGTTCGGATCGTGAGTCACCATGACGATCGTCTGGCCAAATTCCTTGACGGCCCTTCGCATGAAGGCCAGCAACTCTGCACCGGCCTTCGAGTCGAGATTCCCGCTCGGTTCGTCCGCAAAGATGATCTCTGGCTGAGAAACAAGTGCCCGAGCCGCTGCCACACGCTGCTGCTCCCCACCAGAGAGCTCTGCGGGGAGATGCTTGAGGCGATCCCGAAGACCGACGGTGTCGAGGATCTGGCCGTACCAGTCCTCATCGGGCTTCTTGCCACCGATCGAGAGTGGTAGGAGTATGTTCTCCTCTGCGCTGAGCGAAGGAACCAGATTGAAGGCTTGGAAGACGAATCCGATTCGTTCGCGCCTGAGAAGTGTGAGGTCTCGGTCCTTTAGCGAGGACAGATCTACGTCGCCGATGTAGGCGCTGCCCGATGTGAGACTGTCGAGGCCTGCGATGCAGTGGAGAAGTGTCGACTTTCCAGATCCTGACGGTCCCATGATCGCGGTGAAGTGACCTCTCTCGAACTCTGCCGTCGCTCCGTTGAGGGCATGGACTGCAGACTCGCCCTCTCCATATGTCTTGATGCCGTTGTCCAACCTCGCGGCGTACTTGGTCGTTGTTGTCACTCTGCCTCCTCCAGCCATGGCGAAAGGATACGGTTGCAGCACAGCCAATCGAAGGTCCTATGTCTTCAGCTACGGGCAACGCACTCTTCCGCCGCGTACGCCCTGGCCTCCGAGTCGGCCGCAGCCACATCCTCGACGTCCCTTGGAATCGTTGCGTCGTGGCGGCCAAGAACGGTCGATACGACCTCCGGTATGTCGACGAACCGGATCTTTCCTTCGAGGAAAGCATCAACGGCCACTTCGTCTGCCGCGTTGAGCACCGCTGTGGCCGTTCCTCCGATGCGGCCGGCCTCGTATCCCAGATCGAGACACGGGAAGCTCTCTCGGTCTGGCTCTTCGAACGACATCGTGATTCCAGCGATGCGGAACGGTTCATGGTCCGTGTCAACGCGATTGGGCTCGGTGATCGCGAATTGGATGGGCCTTCTCATGTCAGGAAAGCCAACCTCAGCCTTCACCACACCGTCGGAGAACTCGACGAACGAATGGGCGATGCTTTCTGGATGAATCACAACATCGATATCGCCATAATCCAAACCGAACAGATAGTGCGCCTCGATCACCTCGAATGCCTTGTTCATCAGCGTCGCAGAATCCGTCGTGATCCTTGGACCCATCTCCCACGTGGGATGATGCAGCGCCTGGTCAACCGTCACCGATTCCAACTCTTTCCGGGTCATTCCACGGAACGGTCCACCAGAGGCCGTGAGGATCACCCGCGCAACATCGGCCCGCGACTCGCCAACAATGCACTGCCAGATGGCCGAATGCTCTGAGTCGACTGGAACGAGTTCGCCGCCACCGTCTTCGAGAGCATCAAGCATCAGAGACCCTCCAGCGACCAGACTCTCCTTGTTCGCAAGAGCGAGGCGGTTCCCCGCGTACAGAGCGGACAAGGATGATCGGAGACCTGCCGCACCGACCACGCCGTTGACAACAGTGGTGTTCGGGAGGGCGGCGGCCTCCGTGACGGCTCCGGGACCGAAGTGAACCCGATCACCGAAGCTCGCCTCGAATCGATCGCGACCTTCTCCGGGATCGGCAACGCAAACGATCGCATCACCGTGCGCCAATGCGAGCTCATGGAGGGCTTCAGATGCGCTGTGCGAGGCCATCGCGACCACCGGGACACCGATTCGCGCGGCAACATCAAGCGTCTGCCCACCGATGGAACCGGTAGCACCCAGGACAACGAGCGGGTTCAGAGTATCCCCGCCCACAGGAAGATCGCCCACGCGACGGGTATCACGAACAGGAATCCATCGATCCTGTCGAGGAAGCCGCCGTGCCCCGGAAGTACCGACCCCATGTCTTTGAGACCGAGCGAACGTTTCGCAGCGGACATGGCCAGATCTCCCATGGGGGCGAAGACCGCAACGGCGGCACCAATGGCAAGGCCAGACGTCAGTTCGAAAGGTTGGAGGAAGTGAAGGAGTGCGCCTACGGTCAGCGCGACCACGACACCAGCAACAAGTCCTTCTACCGTCTTGTTCGGCGACACCCACGGTGCAAGTTGGTGTCTCCCCAGGGCGCGTCCGAAGAAGTACTGAGCAATGTCCATCGCCGCAACAGCAGCCACGAGACCGAAGACCAGGGTTCGATACCCGTCCGCGTTGGCGATGAGCAAGGCAAAGGAACCGAGGCCGGCCCACACCATCACCGTGATGGTGAGAGCAAGATTTCCCATCGGATCGTCCCTACCCGGAACGACTGCATAGAAGAGCAGAAGCACCGTTGTCACCAGGATGAACGCAACGGGTATCCAGAGTGCCCCAAAGAAGAAAGCTCCGAGGCATGCTCCGATGATGCCGAGGAACCCGAACAGTGCGATCGGCTTCCTTCCGGACCTCACGAGCGCCGTGTAGAACTCTCCAGCGCTGAGAACGAAGATACCCAGAACCAGCGCAACCAATGCAGGTCGCCACAGCAGTGACGCTCCAAGCGCAGCAACGAGGACAATCCCCGTGATCACCCTGGCGATCAGGTCACCCGATGCGCGAGCCCTCACACGTCCATGCCCCTCGGCCTCAACAACGTCCTCGAATCCCACGACCGTGGAATCCAAGCCCGGAATTGGAGCCGCGAGAGCAACCCGCTCGGTGCTCTCGTCATCGGCCAGTGCAATCGACTCGGCGAGGACGGCGTGCTCCCTCGTGGCGGTATGCAGATAGTCCTCTTCGGAGATGTCAAACGACTCCGGTTCGGCGCCTGTCGTTGTCGAACCTGCTTCTTCTTTAGCATCGTCCGCCCACAACTCACCGAACGCAATAGATGCAACCGGCTCGAGCTCATCGGTGTCATCGTCGGACGTCAGCTCCCAGCCGTCAGCTCCCATCGGCTCTGCAGAATCGGAGATCTCGGGGACCTTCGCCTCCGATTCCTCGGCTGCGGGTTCTGGCTCATCAACGGACACGACATCGAGTTCACCTGTGTCGTCCTGATTCTCATCCGAGGCCTCTTCAGTCGCGGTGGACCCTTCGTCAGGTGCCACAGCATCGATCTCAGACGTCTCATCCCCCGATTCGATTCCGGCGTCGTCGCCCGTCGCTACAGCCTCGATCTCAGCGGTCACGTCCTCTTCACTCTCTTCAGGTGACGGCACCTCATGTGTCCCTGTCCCCTGTGAAAACTCCATCCAGTCGGCAATCTCCTCTTCAGCATCCTCCGAAGCGAGAACCTTGTATGGGTCGGTCACGGGACCTGGTTCATCGCCGAGCCAATCATCGAAGCCCTCAGCCGATTGTTGGTCTTTGCGATCATCACTCATGTTGGCTCAACGGTACCTGTTTCCTTGTCGTCGCGAAAGCAATCAAATGGTGGATCAGACCTGCAGCGGAATAGCTCCAGGCTCACACCTCGAGGAGTTCCTCTTCCTTGCGCACGACAGCCTCGTCGATCTTGTTGACATGCCTGTCCGTGAGTTCCTGGAGTTCCTTCTCGGCTCGATGAATATCGTCTTCAGAGACATCTTCATCCTCGATCCGATCCTTGCAGTGGCGACGAACGCTTCGGATCGCGATTCTGCCGTCCTCAGCGAGCCCCCGCACAACCTTTATCAGTTCCCTTCTCCGTTCCTCGGTGAGAGCAGGAAATGCCAGCCTGATGATGTTCCCGTCGTTGGACGGATTGAGACCGAGGTCGGCAGCATGTATGGCACGTTCTACGGCCGCGATTGACGACTTGTCGAACGGCTGAACGATGAGCATCCGGGCCTCTGGGACGGAGAAGTTCGCGAGCTGCTGCAACGGTGTCTGTGTTCCGTAGTAGTCGACAGTGACACGGCTGAGGATCCCTGCATTCGCTCTTCCGGTGCGCACACCAGCAAACTCCTGGACGGTGTGCTCAACAGCCTGATCCATCTTCGTTTCTGCATCTTGCAGCAATTCGTTGATCACGTAGCCCTCCTCGCATCCACGACCGTCCCTACCGGCTCTCCGCGCACCGCCTTTCCGACGTTGCCCGGTGTGGTCATGTTGAACACACGGATCGGGAGGTTGTTCTCCATGCACATCGTAACTGCCGTTGTGTCCATGATCCCGAGCTGTTCAGAGATCGCGTGCATGTAGTCGAGTTCATGGAGCAGCTCAGCATCGGGGTTCGTTGCGGGATCGGACGTGTAGATACCATCCACCTTCGTTGCCTTCAGTACCGCATCTGCGCCGATCTCGGCCGCGCGTAGCGCGGCCGTCGTATCGGTGGTGAAGAACGGGTTTCCCGTTCCCGCGGCGAAGATCACGATGCGGCCCTTCTCGAGGTGTCGGATCGCCCGCAACCTGATGTAGGGCTCTGCTACCTCCTGGATGACGATCGCAGTCTGCACCCGACATTCTGCTCCAGCACGTTCGAGGGCATCTCTGAGTGCCAGAGCGTTGATGACGGTCGCCAACATTCCCATGTAGTCTGCATTCGCACGATCCATGTTCTTTGCGGCCTCGCTGAGACCCCTGAAGATGTTGCCACCACCGACAACGATGGCAATCTCATGGCCTTCCTTGTGCACAGCGGCGATCTCCTGCGCGGTACGGTCAACAGTCGCCGGATCGATCCCGTATCCAAGAGTTGCATCGGCGAAGGCCTCGCCCGAGAGCTTGAGTACGACCCGTCGCTTCGTCATCTGTCAACCTTCCCCGATTTCGATCCTTGCCATCCTCGAGATTGAGATGTTCTCACCCATCTTGATCGCGAGGTCCTGGACCAACTCGCCCACGGTACCTTCGAACCGGTCCGAGCGGACGAATACCTGGTCAAGTAGAACACTGTCCTTGTAGAAGGAGTTGATGCGGCCTGCGACGATCTTCTCGATGATCGCGTCTGGCTTGCCCTCGTTGCGCGCCTCCGCCGCTATCAGTTCCTTCTCCTTGGCAACGGCATCCTCAGGGACATCTTCGCGTGAAAGCCACAGCGGCTTCGCCGCAGCGGCGTGCATCGCAATATCGTTCGCCGTCTGGATGAAGTCGTCGTTCTTTGCGACGAAATCCGTCTCGGATGCCAAACCAACGAGAACGCCGATGACCGGACGGCCCGCTTGAACGTGCATGTACACGCCGACGACTCCCTCACCCTGCTCACGTCCAGAACGCCTATCTGCCTTCGCCAGTCCCCTCTCACGCAAGAGGTCCTTGGCCTTGTCAACGTCGCCGCCAGTCTCAGTGAGCGCCCTCTTTGCATCCATCATTCCTGCACCGGAGTCCCTGCGCAGAGATTGAACGTCCTGTGCTGTGAATTCTGGCACCCTGCTACTCCTTCGCCTGGTTGCCGTCGTCGGAAGGATCTGCATCTTTGCGTTTTGCCTGGGCGATCTCAGAACCCGCGACGCAGCCTTCTGCGATGGCTCCGGCAACGAGATGAGCCGCTCGAATCGCGTCATCGTTGCCAGGAATGACATAGTCGATCAGATCCGGATCACAGTTCGTGTCAACGAGGGCGATGATCGGAATGCCGAGTCGACTCGCCTCTGCAACCGCAATGTGTTCCGCGTTGATATCGATCACGAAGACGGCATCGGGCTGGCGACGCATGTCACGCACTCCTCCGAGAACATTCTGGAGCTTGACGAGCTCGCGCCTGAGACGGATTCGCTCCTTCTTCGGGAGAGACTCCATTTCGCCGCTCTTTTCCATCTGCTCGAGCTCTCGCATGTACAGGATCCGTTTGTGGATCGTCTGGAAGTTCGTGAGCATCCCGCCGAGCCAGCGGTTGTTGACATAAGGCATCTCAGCACGAATGGCCGCGTCTTCTATGGCAGCTTGGGTCTGCTTCTTGGTGCCGACGAATAGGACCGTCCCGCCGGCGGCAGCGATGTCTGACACCACTTTGTATGACTCGTTGATAGTTTCAAGTGTCTGACGAAGGTCGATGATGTGGATCCCGTTGCGTTCCGTGAAGATATACGGACGCATCTTCGGGTTCCATCGTGCGGTCTGATGACCAAAGTGAACGCCAGATTCCAAGAGCTGGCGCATGGCTATTACTGCCACGTTGTCTCTCCTTGTTCGGGTTTTGCGTCCGCCCATCCTTCGAGCCCCCGAACGACTACTCGCGTAGCCGCACCACACGGGGATTGCGATGGACGTGTGTGTTGCCGCGAGTGTATAGCGGCAATGTGCGTATGGGCCGGCGACTGCTCGGTGCGCATTGACAGTCCACTGTCGCAAAACACCGAAATCGGGAACTGACAACTGCAAATGGTGAACCAGCAGGTGAAGCCTGCCTATCGATGGGCAGGTTCGATGAACCTATTCCTCAGGCTCATGACAGCCTTGGTGTGGATCTGGCAAACGCGCGATTCGGTGACGTTCAACACTCCACCTATCTCGGCAAGGGTGAGTCCTTCGTAGTAGTACAGCGTGAGCACAAGGCGTTCGCGGTCTGGCAGCCGGTTGATCGAGTCCGCGAGCATGTAGCGGGTCTCTTCCTTCTCGAAGTTGCCGAGCGGATCGATCGCTCCAGGATCGGCAATCATCTCAGACATCGCACCCGAGTCCCTCTCGGTGGGATTCAAGAGCTCATCGAGCGCCACGAATCCGAGGTTCGCGATCTCGCCGAGCTGTTCGCGCAAGGTGTCCAGGGGAAGTTCCATTGCTTCCGCAACCTCGTCCTCGGTCGGAGTACGTTGAAGCTTGTGGTTGAGTTCGGCCATCGTTCGCTGGATCTCGCGCGCACGTGCTCGCACAGAACGCGGCACCCAGTCGAGATGCCTGAGTTCATCGAGGATCGCGCCCTTGATCCGATTGACGGCATAGGTCTCGAACTTGAAGCCACGCTCAGGCTCGAATTTGTCGACTGCGTCGATCAAACCAAACGTCCCGAAAGACACGAGATCGTTCTGGTCCACATTCCTTGGCAAGCCGGATCCGACACGGCCAGCCACGAACTTCACGAGGGGCGAGTAGTGGAGGATGAGACCCTCGCGTGCGCGCTCATCGCCCGTGGACTTGAATCCGGTCCACAGGTCCTGGAGGTCTTGTTCTCCGGGTTCACGCACGTGGGTGGCTTCTTTCGTAGGTCTCGGTCATGTGCCTTCGTGTAATGGCAGTGTATATCTGCGTCGTCGCGAGCTCGGTGTGGCCGAGTAGATCTTGCACGGAGCGAAGATCTGCTCCGTTTTCCAGCAGATGCGTCGCATACGAATGACGAAGCGCATGAGGGAACGTACCGACCCTGGCTCGCACGACTCTCCGTACGCCACGAGGACCAAGTGGCTTGCCTCGCAACCCGAGCCAGAGCGAACTACCTGACTCGGCAGTCACGATTCTCGGACGGGCGTCCTCAAGGTATCTGTCGATTGCTCGGCGTGCCTCACCACCGATCGGTATGGCTCGGTCCTTGTTCCCCTTGCCACGCACCCGAACAAACGATCCTTCGTCAAACGATTTGATCGTCAGAGATGCAAGCTCGGAGACTCGGAGTCCGGTTCCGTACAGTGTTTCGAGAATCGCCCGATCGCGGACATCGATCGGGTCGGATCCGTCCAGTTCATCGAGTGCTCTGCCGAGAGCGCCGGCCGGAATCGCGCGGGGCAAGGATTGCGGACGCTTCGGCTGTGGCGCGCCTACAGCGGGGTTGTGATCGATGATTCCGCGTCTTGCAAGGTCCCCGAAGAACGCACGTACAGCCGATGCCTTTCGTGCGACCGACCTCGGTGCGTAGCCCCGGGTCGTGAGGTTCGCGACAAATCTCCGTATGAGCTTGCGGTCGACACCATCCACCTCGGACACGCCATAGCGAGCGGCAAACTCCACGAAGCCGGCGAGGTCGCCCCTGTACGCAACAATCGTGTTCTCGGCAAGGCCTCGTTCAACACGAAGACGCCCGAGATAATCCGCAGTTTCAGTCGCCAAGGCCTGATCCGTCATGTAACCATGGTTGCCGGTGTCGATACGCTCGTCAATGATTCAGGGCTGCAAGATCAAGATTTGCGATCGAGGTCGTTCCGATGACTGCGCCTATCGCCGACACGCTCAACTGCCAAGTTCATCGACCCAGGCAGGGAAGCCTCCCGGGATGTCCGGGCCACGCGCCTTGAATTGACCTGTGACCCGCGCCCCTCGATCCTCCATGGCCTGTGCCATCTTGGGGAGCATCTTGCCGGACGATGTCTTGTACGTGCAGAACACCACGGCGTGCTTGCCCTCGAGCGAGAGCGTGCCGATGAACTCCATCGTTGCCCTGGTCGCATGCTGGAGGATGAAGAACAGACCCTCGGTCCAACTGCCGATGCAGACGGCGTCGGCGCGCGACACCTCCGCCGCGTCGGCGCCCTCGACCGGCACCACGCTGCAGTCATGGCCTTTGCCTGTGACCAGATCAGCCATCTTCTCGGCTGCGGCCTTGGTTGTTCCGGTTCGACTGTCGTACACGATGGCAATACGCATGAGACCCTCCTCTGGACGCGCACGGTGCGAAAAGACCACGCGCAACGCACGGACTCGTCCGTTGGTCGCATTGTAGGTGCCACCCGATGCTCCACCCGGGGACAGAGGAATCGGACGGTGCAGGACTCGTTGGTGCAGCCCACGACTTGATCATTGCCCGGATAGCTGAAGCCCTTGGGGAACGATCAGACCTGATTGCCATGGCGACTACGCTGACTCTTTCCGTACTGTCGCCTGATGTGCCGATCGAGGTCGCACATGTCGGTGGTAGTCGTGCCTACCTTGCTCTAGACCCGCAACGGAGCCGACTTCGCAGCGGTCGATGGCCTGATCGATGTCGTCGAGACCCAGGAGCGGCATCGACGAAACAACCAACGATCTACAACCGTGGGAGTTCGTGAAGCCCCGATGCGCCGAAGTGCGCGCCGAAACTAGGTCTGTAACCTATAATCAGCGCGGAGATGTCGCGTTCACTCACTATTCCGGAGCAGTTGTTACGTAGATCGAATCGCGTTGTGCGACCTCGCGACCTCAAGGACCTGTATGCGATTCCCGCACAAGAGGTGCAGCGCCTTGCTTCACAAGGTGTGCTCCTCCACCTGGCACACGGTTACTACGCCGTGCCCCAAGCGGCGTGGATCGGCGATCAATCGTGGGTTCCCGAAGTCGAAGCGGTCGCTTTGGGTATCGCCGTGGCTGACTACGAGGTGAGCGAGGTCGCACTCGTGGGTATCTCTGCCGCTCGAGTACTGGGACTTGTCCCACGGGCGCTGGGTAGCGCGGTCGTAGCCGTACCAGCGAGGCGACGCTTCATGACCACCACGGCCGGACTGGTTCACTTCCTGCACCGGAATGCAGCAGAGTTCGAAACCCAGGTCTGGCGGAGCGAACTCGGCCAGGGTCGGGTGAGTACGGTTGAACAGGCGTTGCTCGACGTTGCTCGCCAGCCCCAACAAGCGGGCGTCACGCTAGGGACCGCCGAGGAAGTGCTCCGGACACTATCGCTGGAAGCCGACTGGGAGATAGCGCGCGATCTCGCAGCGAACCAGCGTGCCCTCCCATCGTATCGGCGGGCACGCTGGTTCGCTGATGCCTTGGTCCCCGATGCGCCAACGCTCGAACGCCCACGACATCCAGTGGCGAGCCAAGGCCTTCGTCCGGTCGAGCCAACCGATCGATCCTCATTCGGGATCCGTGATGATTGACGACAGGGAGATACGAGGCGCCGCTGCGCTTCTTGGTGTGCCGGAACGACAAGTGAGAAGAGATCATCTGCTGTCGCACCTGATCGACGGCGTGGCCGGGGCAGAAAGTGTCATCTTCATCGGGGGAACCACCCTGAACCGGACCCATCTGCCTGATGTCAGACTGTCAGAGGATCTGGACCTGCTCCTGGTTGAAGGGGACGCCGACAAACTCGTGGATCGTGCCACGAACGCGGTACGCCTTGAGTTCCCCGGCATTGCTGTGATCTCGCGTTCGAGTCGAAGCGGTGTTGTTACCTATGCCCTGAGTGTTGACGATCTGCGTGTTCAGGTACAAGTGATCCTGCGCCGACACGAGTGGATGCAGCTGCCCTCACAGCTCATGTCGGTACGTCTCAAATACTCGGACCTGCCGCACTCTGTTGAACTACCCGTCCCCACGATCGACGCCTTTGGTGCGATGAAGCTAACGGCGTACGTCGAGCGCGCCGCCGCACGCGATCTCTTTGACCTGAGGCAGCTGGCGCAGGCCGGTGCTCTGGGAGCCGACTGTATGGCCCTGGTGCGTGTTCTGCTCGGTCGGTCGATTCTCCTCCATGAATTCCGGAACAGTCCTACCGATGAGCAGTGGGTTGTAGAACTTGGCAGTCAGGTGGCGGATCCCGGCCTCCCAGGCGACGCTCTCGCCGTCGTCAGTGACACGCTTGCGGTCGAGCTGGGTTGGTAACACGGCGTCTTGGTTGTCTGTGTATCGCTCAACATGGGAACCACAACCCGTCCCATTGCTTTGCGAGTTCAGGGGGTCGTTGCAGCGGCTACCGAATAACAAGAATCCCATCTTCGTCGCTGAAGACGCGCTCACCGATGGCGAAGGTCAACCCGCCGAACGTCACCGGTATGTCGGATTCACCGGTCCCTGCTTTGGAACTCTTGCGGGGGTTCGTG
>QMQC01000009.1 GCA_003648875.1 Actinomycetota bacterium | reverse complement strand
GACATTGGTGCTGTGCCTGTCCAATTCAAGGTGGGGAGCTCAGACCTAGGAGGGATGCGCCCGAGGACATGGACACAGTTGAGAGCGGCGACAACGCCAACGAATCTTCACGGGACCAGTCGGCCTCTGAGACCAGGCGCATGAAGCACGACATCTGGGTATCTGGCACCGAGGAGCGCATGCCGTTCGCCCAGAGCACAGACGAAGGTGCCCAGGAGCTGCTCCATCGCGACGAGGACCCTGCCCTCGATATTCAGCGGGGCATTGATGTCGACGATGATTTCGTCGTGGCGGAGCGAGTCGTGGACGAAGAGCGCCAGATCATCAACATGGGTCCCCAGCATCCCTCCACCCACGGCGTGCTTCGGCTCCACATGGAACTCGAAGGTGAGACCGTTCGTCGGGTCAAGCCGATCATCGGATACCTCCATACCGGGATGGAGAAGACGGCCGAGACGCTCAGCTACTCGCAGGGATCAACGAACGTGACGCGGATGGACTACCTCTCACCGTTCCACAATGAACTTGCGTTCTCCTTGGCGACCGAACAACTCCTCGGTCTCGAGGTGCCGGAACGGGCCAGTGCGATCCGGATCCTCATGACCGAGCTCAACCGGGTTGCTAGCCACCTCCTGTCTGCGGCGACCATGGGAATGGACGTTGGCGCTCTGTCGATGATGATCTACGGCTGGCGTGAGCGCGAAGTCTGTCTCGATTTCTTCGAGAAGACGACCGGCCTGCGGATGAACCACAACTACATCAGGGTTGGTGGCGTTGCGGCTGATCTACCCGACGGTTGGGAAGAGGACATCGTGACGCTGGTCAAGATGGTCAACGATGGCGTCGACGAGTACGAGGAGCTCCTCAACGAGAACCCGATCTTTCTGGATCGAACGCTTGGCGTTGGCGTCCTCACACCGGCCGAGGTCAGACAGTACGGGGTAACTGGTCCCGTAGCGCGAGCCTCAGGGGTCGACTGGGATCTCCGCAAGGCTGCACCGTATTGTGGGATCGAGCAGTACGACTTCGATGTACCTCTCGGGAAGCATGGCGATTCGTTCGATCGATACAAGGTGAGAATCGATGAGATCCGCCAATCGCTTCACATAGCCGAGCAGGTTCTCGAATCCATTCCGAGCGGTGACTATCGCAGCACCGATTCAAAGGTGACACCTCCACCGAGGGCGCGGATCGACGAGTCGATGGAGGCCCTGATTCACCACTTCAAGCTGTTCACCGAAGGTGTCAGCGTCCCGGCGGGCACGGCCTATCAGGCCGTTGAAGGACCTCGTGGTGAGATCGGCGCATACATAGTCTCAAAAGGTGGTGCGAAGCCCTGGCGTCTGCGATGGCGTGCACCGTCGTTTGCCGCCGTGCAGGCTCTCCCAGCGATGATGACGGACTCGCTGATCGCGGATGTCATTGCGACCCTTGCATCGACGGATCCGGTACTCGGAGACGTCGACCGATGATGTCTGTGATCTCGCATTGGAGCCTCGAGAACCAGGAGAGGGCAAGGTCGATCCTTGCTTCCTATCCCGTCAAGCGGTCGGCTCTGATGCCACTGCTGTATGTGGCGAGCCTCGAGCATGAGTACGCATCCCTCGAAGCGATGTGTGAGGTCGCCGAGCTCATCGATATCACACCCGTCCAGGTGCAGTCGGTTGCAACGTTCTACACGATGTTCAAACGCGAGAAGATCGGCGACTACCTCATCTCTGTCTGCACTTCCATTTCGTGTCATCTCAACGGCGCCGATGAAGTGTTGGCTGCTGTCGAGGAGGCGAGCGGTGTCGCCAGCGGAGAGACGACTGATGATGGGTCGGTTTCGGTTGAGCACGTCGAGTGTATTGGGGCATGTGGTGGGGCACCAGCGGTGCAAGTCAACTACGAGTTGATCGAGGGAATCACGCTGGACAAGGCAGAAGCGCTCATCGATTGGCTGAGAGACACCAAGCCGACTGTGCTTCTCGCCGACGAGATGCAGCAGTTGTTCGGGGGGCAGCGATCCTTTGACTGGGGTTCGACAGAGCCCCAGGGCGCGACGCGACCCGTTCCTGCGTTCGGTCCATACGGTTCCACCAATGGGTCAGCACGGGGGGGTCGATGACAGACAAGATCCTCACCGTGCGGATGGATGCCCACCCATCGGACAGCCACACGCTCAGTCGCTACCTCGACACGGGTGGCTACGAGGCCCTCACAAAGGCTCTCAACGACATGTCCAAAGAGGACATCATCGAAGAGGTAAAAGCCTCAAACTTGCGCGGTCGAGGGGGTGCAGGGTTCCCCATGGGTGTCAAATGGGGTTTCCTTGCTCCTGCAGAGCCCCGCTACCTCGTGGTCAACTGTGACGAGTCAGAGCCCGGCACGTTCAACGATCGCCAGCTCACAGAACGCGACCCACATCAGCTTCTCGAAGGCATCATCATCTCGAGCTATGCCCTTGGAGTGAGCCACGCATTCGTGTACATCCGCGGTGAGTATCCGAAGTCTGCTCGCAGACTGCAGCGTGCAGTCGAAGAGGCATATGACGCCGGCTACCTCGGGCAGGATATTCGCGGAACCGAGTTCTCGCTCGATGTGACGCTCCACCTGGGCGGCGGCGCCTACATCTGCGGTGAAGAGACGGCTCTGCTCAACAGTCTCGAAGGCCGTCGTGGAGAGCCACGACTCAAGCCACCATTCCCCGCGGTTGAGGGCCTGTACGCAAAGCCGACGATCGTCAACAACGTCGAATCCATCTCGAACGTCCCTTGGATCATGACCAACGGTGGGACGGCATATGCAGCGATCGGACCCGAGCGATCTGCCGGCACGAAGATGCTCAGCATCTCTGGCCACATCGCCAGGCCGGGCAACCACGAGATCGTCATGGGGATGACTTGGCGTGAGCTGATCTTCGACATCGGCGGCGGCATCCCGGATGGCAAGGCACTCAAGGCCTGGATACCCGGTGGAGCATCGGCGCCGTGGTTCGTGCCGGATGAGCACCTGGACACGATCGTCTCGATCGATGACGTTGCTGCGAACGGATCGATGATCGGCGCCGGTGCTGTTGTCGTCATGGACGAGACCACCAACGTCGTTGCTGCTGCGCATCGCATCGTGCGATTCTTCGCCCACGAATCCTGTGGCCAGTGCACGCCGTGCAGGGAGGGTACTTCGTGGCTCGAAGCCGTGCTCAAGCGGATCCTTGATGGCAACGGGCGCCCAGAAGACATCGATCTGATGCTCGACATCTCGGACAACATCTCCCCTGGACTGAAGTGGCCACCGGCCATGACGACCATCTGTCCGCTGGGTCCCTCAACCGTGTCTCCGATCACCTCCATCACGCGGTGGTTCAGACCTGAACTCGAGGCGATGATCGCCGGAAGTGAGGGTCCCGTTGGCTGAGCACGACACCGTCTCGATCACCATCAATGGTGTTGCCCACGACGCCATCGAGGGAGAACGCTTGATCACTGCCGCGGAGAAGGCAGGCGAATACATCCCGCGCTTCTGTCACCACGACAAGCTCAAGCCTGTCGGAAAGTGCAGGATGTGTCTCGTCGAAGTCGAAGGCCCGCGGGGCACTGCGTTGATTCCATCATGCACGACGTCTGTGTCCGACGGAATGGTCGTCGATACATCGTCCGAAGTCGTCAAGAAGGCACAGGCAGGCATCCTCGAATTTCTGCTCCTCAACCACCCGCTTGACTGTCCCGTGTGTGACAAGGGGGGCGAATGCCCGCTCCAGGATCAGGCGCTTACCCACGGTGCGGGTGAGAGCAGGTTCGTAGAAGAGAAGCGCACGCACATCAAGCCGATGCCTGTGTCTGATCTCGTGCTTCTCGACAGGGAGCGCTGCGTGTTGTGTGATCGTTGCGTGAGGGTGGCAGACGACATCGCTGGTGACCCGTTGATCGAGTTCATCAACCGCGGTAGCCACGTAGAGATCAACACCTTTCCCGATGCACCGTTCTCCTCATACTTCTCGGGCAACACCGTCCAGGTATGCCCTGTTGGCGCCCTCACATCTGTCGACTACCGCTTCAAGGCACGGCCGTGGGATCTCGAGTCAAAGAGATCTGCATCCCTGGTGGATGCAATGCAATCGTCGGTGGAGGTGCACAGTTCACGGGGAAGGATCCTTCGGATCTACGGAGCTGGCAACGACGCGCTCAACGACGGATGGCTCTCAGACAAGGACAGGTTCGCGTTCACGGCGTTCCGGTCAGAGAACCGGATCACAAAGCCGCTCATCCGCGATGGTGGGGCCTTCAGAGAGGCAACGTGGACCGAGGCGATCGAGATGGTCGCCAGCCGCCTGGGAAGCTACGTTGGGACCGAGATCGGTGCGATCGGTGGTGCTTCCGGTACCAACGAGGAAGCGTATGCACTGAGCAAGTTCATGCGAGTCGTCGTAGGGTCACCCCATGTCGACGCCATCGTGGGAGACGGCATAGACCCGCACCTCGCCGCCGCGGTCATTCCAAGGGCGAATGTCAACGATCTCGACACAGCGAATACGATCCTCGTTTGGTGCTCTGATCTCAAAGAGACGCTTCCCGTGCTTTATCTGAGGGTGCGCAAGGCCGTCCTCGCCGGAGCAAGGCTCGTTGTCGTCAGCCCCGTTGCTACCGGACTGGACTCGATCGCCTCCCACACGGTTCGCTATCGCGCAGGCTCCGGACCGGAGATCCTTCGCAAGCTGTCTCGTGGCGACACTGCCCACCAGGCAGTGATCGACGCTCTTGGCGACGGGCCTGTGGTTGCACTCGTAGGACGTACCTCGATCACAGAGGATCCCTTGCTCCCTGAGGCGGTTGCAGCGTTTGCACGGGCACTCCCCGGCGCAAGGCTCATGCCACTGCTTGCTCGGGCGAACGTCTTTGGAGCCCTGGACATGGGCCTTGCTCCGACTCTCCTCCCTGGGCGCGCAAGTACTGGCGATGAAGCGGCTGTCGCCGCACTGGAAGAAAAGTGGGGGCCACTGCCCGAAGTCGCGGGCAAAGACACCATGGCAATGCTCGGAGCTCTCATCGATCGCGATCTGCGAGCCGTCGTACTCGTCGGCGCAGACCCGATCAGGGAATGTCCCGATCCTGCACTTGCCCAAAGCGCTCTCGAGGCGGCTGAGTTCGTCGTCGCCCTCGACACGTTCGTCACGGACTCGGCTGCCATGGCAGATGTGATCCTCCCCCTGGCTGCGTGGGGTGAGATCAACGGCACGGTCACCAACCTCGAGGGTCGCGTGCAGCGGCTCCAAAGCTCGGTTCAGCCGCCGGGGAGGTCGATGACCTTGACGGCCGCTCTCGACGGGATATCTCAGAGCATGGGATCGGACCTCGGTGCCTCGGACTGGAAGATCATCAACAAGGAGATTGCCGAAACGGCTCCCGCGTATTCTGGGATGACGGCTGACTACCTGATGTTTGAGGCTGGTGAGGATGGAGCGATCGTGCCCCTTCCGCACGCAAACCAACCCCTCGGCCACATCCCCGTCGATGTGACCGTGCCTGTCATCACCGATCGTTTCACTCTTCACCTCGCACCGTCGCTCTATGACGCAGGTGCTCTCACCCGGTACGCCGAGACGCTCAAGGGACTTGTCGATCCTGTAGCGGTCCGGATGCATCCGAAGGACGCAGCATCGATGACGGTCTTGGAGGGGACATCGTTGAATGTCGGTGGACACAAGCTGCCGGTCGTCCTCGATGGCGGTGTTCCCGAACGCTCAATCGTGCTGCCCCACAACCATGAAGCAACGAAGGCGATCGCCGCGACTCCAACCATCCGCGTGGAGACGCTCGGAGGTGATGCATGAGCATCTTCATCGAAGCCGGGATTCGGGTGATATTCGCCTTCGTGTTCCTCCTTGTGACCGTACTGTTGCTTGTCTGGGTGGAGCGCAAGTTCGTGTCAGACCTCCAGAACCGGATCGGGCCGAGCAGAGCGGGACCTTTCGGAATCCTCCAAACCCTTGCTGACGGTCTGAAGGCCATCTTCAAGGAGGGCATCACGCCGACGAGGGCCGAGTTCGGCCTCTACATCGCAGCACCAGTCATCGCAATGGTCACGGCGTTGCTGATGTTCCTGGTGATTCCGATCGGTGCACCCATTGTGATAAACGAAACGTCGTATTCCCTTGCGGCGATGGACATCAATGTCGGATTGCTGTACGTCCTGGCAATATCTTCGATGGGTGTGTACGCCGTCACACTCGCCGGCTGGGCATCCGGCTCGAAATATCCGCTTCTGGGTTCGGTTCGGGCGTCTGCCCAGATGATCTCGTACGAGGCCGCCATGGGTCTCGCCCTCATACCCGTCGTGATGTTCTCAGGCTCCTTGTCGATCACGGCGATCGTTGAGTCACAGCAGGGAACGTTCGGCGGCTTTGTCCCGGCATGGAACCTGATCCTCGTCCCTTCGTTCGTGATCTTCCTCATCGCCGGATTCGCCGAGACGAACAGGGCACCCTTCGATCTTGTCGAGGCCGAACAGGAGATCGTCGGAGGTTTCCACACGGAGTACTCAGGCATGAGATTCGCCCTGTTCTTCCTCGCGGAGTACATCAACATCTTCAACATCTCCGCGCTCACGACAGCCCTCTTCCTCGGCGGCTGGGCCGGCCCCGTCCTGGGACCGACGGTTGTGCGACAACTCCTCCCCATCTTCTGGTTCCTCGCAAAGACCTGGCTCATCATTCTGTTCTTCGTCTGGGTGAGAGCGAGCCTCCCACGGATGCGTTACGACCAACTGATGGCGCTCGGATGGAAGAAGCTCATTCCGGTTTCTCTTGCTTGGATCATCCTCGTGGCAATCGCCCTGGGATTCCGCGACTTCGGAGCGCCGTGGACATGAGGGGTAGTCGATGAGCTGGTTCGCTGACCTCCTTGGTCCTTTCCGAGGATTCGCCGTGACCATGCGTCAGGTCACGAGGCCACGCGTCACGATCCAGTACCCGGACGAGAAACGGGTGAAGCCTGAGCGTTTCCACGGCCGCCATGTGCTGAACCGAAACCTCGATGGGACTGAGAAGTGCATCGGCTGTGAGCTGTGCGCCGGCGTGTGCCCTGCGAACTGCATCTATGTTCGCGGTGCGGGCAATCCGCCGGGTGATCCGGTGAGTGAAGGCGAACGATATGGGTTCGTTTATGAGATCAACATGCTGCGCTGCATCTTCTGCGCCATGTGTGTCGAGGCGTGTCCGACGCAGGCGATCACGATGACCCATCTCTTTGAGATGTCCACAACGGAGCGTGATGAGGCGATCTATACGAAGGATGACCTCCTCGTCGAACCGGATGGAACTCCGAACCACCCCCAGCCGGATTCGAAACTGATCGATCTCAATGAGCTCAGGATCGGTGACGGTTGGATGCGTGCAACTTCACCATCTGGTCGCGTCGAATATGAGGGCGTTGTCCAGTGGAGCCCTTCGGCACGAACCGGCGAACTCCCTGCCGAGAGAGGCCAGTCCGATGCGAAGGATGTGGAGGTGGCCGATGGCTGAGACGATCGTCTTCATCATCTTCGCTGCAGTCGCCCTTGTTGGAGCCATCGGGATGGTGACAGCATCGAACAGCGTATATTCGGCAATGGGCCTCCTGACCACGATGTTCAGCCTGGCGGTCATGTACCTGCTGCTTGATGCTCCGTTCGTTGCAGTTGTCCAGGTGATCATCTACGCCGGGGCGGTGATGACCCTGTTCCTCTTCGTCATCATGATGATCGGCGTTGACAAGAGTGATGCTTACGGCGCGCAGCTACCGATCCAGCGTGCGATGACCGCGGTCGTCGCTGCCGGCTTCTTCGCTGCCGTTGCCCTCGCCGGACGAGCGGTGTGGGTGACGGGATCCAGTGCCTTCGGAAGGCCGAACTTGTACGGTTCCGCCGAAGCAGTTGCCGACGAGATCTTCGGCACATGGACGGTCGTGTTCCTCTCCATCGTGATGTTGCTGACGATTGCTGCCATCGGAACGATCGCTCTCGCCTACTTCCACCTCGGATCCACCGAAGAGGAGGCGTCCCGATGAGCCTCACCGTCACGTGGTTCCTGTTGCTTGGAGCAGCTCTGTTCTCGATCGGTGTCGCTGGCGTTCTCATCCGTCGCAACGCCCTCGTGATGTTCATGTCCATCGAGTTGATGCTCAACGCTGTCACCCTCACGTTCGTTGCCGTGAGCAAGGACCTTGGACTCATCGAAGGTCAGGTTGCCGCCGTATTCGTGATGGTTGTTGCCGCGGCAGAGGTAACCATCGGGCTTGCGATCATCGTGGCCGTGTTCCGCACACGCTCGAGCGCGAATGTTGACGAACTCGCAGAGATGAAGGGTTAGGCATGACCGATCTTCTCTGGCTCGTCGTTGCGTTACCACTCCTGGGAGCGGTGATCAATCTGCTGTTCGGCAAGAGAATCGGTGAACCGATCTCGGGATGGCTTGCGTTTGGATTCGTTGCTATCTCGTGGGCGATTGCCGTGCCAGCGACACTCTCTTTCGTCACCGGTTCCGGCCATACCGAGACGATCTACCTCTTCTCATGGATCCCAGCAATCGGCGTCGATGCAGCGATCCTGTGGGACCCGTTGTCTGCCCTCATGACGATGATCGTGACGGGAATCGGTTCGTTGATCCATCTCTACTCGATCGGCTACATGCGCGGCGATGAGCGGTATCCGCGCTTCTTTGCCTTCATGAACCTGTTCATTGCTTCGATGATGATCCTCGTGCTTGCGGCCAACTACGCGGTGATGTTCGTCGGATGGGAGCTGGTCGGGCTCTCCTCATACCTGCTCATCTCGTTCTGGTTCACAAAGCCCTCGGCTGCCGCAGCTGGGAAGAAGGCGTTCATCGTCAACCGGATCGGTGACTGGGGATTCATCGTTGCGCTGATGATCATCTTCATCTCGTTCGGCACATTCGACTTCCACACGGTCTTCGCGTCGGCGCCGACAGCGATCACGGTCGGGACGGCTACAGCGATCACATTGCTCCTGTTCGTCGGAGCCGCGGGCAAGTCCGCCCAGCTTCCGCTCCACATCTGGCTGCCGGATGCAATGGAAGGTCCGACGCCGGTATCGGCTCTCATACACGCAGCAACGATGGTGACCGCGGGAGTGTTCATGATCGCGAGATCTGCGGTTCTGTTCGAGATGGCACCTGTGGCTGGAGCGATCGTGGCCGTCGTGGGCACCGCCACCGCATTGCTGGCCGCTCTGATCGCAATCTCCCAGACAGACATCAAGAAGGTGCTCGCCTACTCAACGATCAGTCAGCTCGGCTACATGGTTCTTGGTGTTGGGGTGGGTGCCTACACGGCTGGCATCTTCCATCTCACAACCCATGCGTTCTTCAAAGCGTTGCTGTTTCTCGGTGCTGGGTCTGTGATCCACGCCATGGCTGATGAGCAGGACATGCGGAAGATGGGTGGTCTGCGAAAGAACATGCCGATCACGTTCATCACGATGGGCGCAGCTTGGCTTGCGATCTCAGGCATATTCCCGTTCTCAGGGTTCTGGTCGAAGGACGAGATACTCGCGGCGACCTTCGCAAAGGGTGGGGGATTCATCCTGCTGTGGGGCGTCGGGCTTCTTGTCGCTCTGCTCACTGCTTTCTACATGACCAGGCTGTTCGTGATGACGTTCCTCGGGAAGCCGAGATGGAGTGGCGACGTCCAACCGCACGAATCCCCGGCAACGATGACGATTCCACTCGTCGTCCTCGGTTTCTTCACCGTATCCGTTGGTCTGATCAACACCCCGGTGCGACTTGCATTCGAACACTTCCTCGAGTCGTCGTTCGAGGGTGTTGCTCACATCGAAGCCCTCACCTTCGGATCGTTTTCGATTCTCGCCACGGTTGCACTTGTCGTCGCCGTCGTTGGCATCGCCTGGGCATGGCCCAAGTACAACACTGACGAGCTCCCTGCCGAGGATGGGAAGTTCTGGCAACGCTCACTCCTCGCGTTCGGCGTCGACGAGATCTACGGACGCACCATCGTGGCGCCCGGCAAGAAGGCATCTGAATGGGCCGCTGACTCCATGGATCCGAAGGTCATCGATGGAGCCGCCCATGGCATCGGGCGCGGAATCAGTGGTTTTGGCTCGGTCCTTGGGAAGATGCAGACGGGTCAGGTTCGTGGATACGCAGGGGTTCTCGCCGTTGCCGGAGCGATTCTCATCATCGTGTTCGTGGTTGTCGGAGGGGGGTTCTGATGCCCGTTCTCAGCATCCTCATCGTCCTCCCGTTGGTCGGCGCCATCGTTGTCGGTCTGCTGCCTAGGCATCGAACCGAACTGGTGTATCCAATAGCTCTTGCGATGTCGATCCCGCCCCTGGCAGCTGCTCTCCACATCCTCTGGTACTTCAATGCGGGAGATGCCTCCTTCCAGTTCGGCGAGCACATCGTGCTCGTGGAATCGTTCGGAATCTCTTGGACGCTCGCCGTTGACGGGATCTCCCTCTTCATGGTCGTGCTCACAGCGCTGCTCTTCCCTATCAGCATCGCGGCATCCCACTCGATCACCGACAGAGCGAAGACCTACATGGTTCTGATGCTCATCCTCGAAACGGGTGTGCTCGGTGTCTTCCTCTCACTTGACCTCTTCGTGTTCTTTGCGTTCTTTGAGATCGTGCTGATCCCCATGTACTTGCTGATCTCGATGTGGGGATCGGAGAATCGTGCATATGCGTCTCTCAAGTTCGTGCTGTTCACAGCGGTCGGGTCTGCGTTTCTCCTTGCATCGATCGTTGCTCTCGGTGTTCTCACCGGTGAGCAACTCGGCACGCTTGTCAACTTCGACTTCAGGAACATGCTCTCGGTCGAGTTCAGTTCGACCACCGAACTCGCACTCTTCGTCGGCTTTGCGATTGCCTTTGCGATCAAGATTCCACTGTTCCCCTTCCATACGTGGTTGCCTGACGCCCACACGGAGGCGCCGACCGCTGGCTCGGTCATCCTGGCTGGCGTTCTGCTCAAGATGGGTACGTACGGATTCTTGCGGTTCAACCTCACGCTGTTCCCACAAGCTGCCGTCGACCTGGCGATCCCTCTTGCCATACTCGGCGTGATCGGGATCGTGTACGGAGCCGCAGTTGCGATCGTGCAGCCAGACATCAAGCGTCTCATCGCCTACTCGTCTGTGAGTCACATGGGGTTCATCGTTCTCGGCACCTTTGCCCTCACAACACAGGGGCTTTCGGGATCGGTGGTCCTGATGATCAGCCATGGACTCACCACCGGTGCATTGTTCCTGCTCATCGGCATGGTCTATGAACGCACACACACCAGGAAGATCGCTGACTACGGCGGCCTCGCCAAGGTGATGCCGGTGTATGCGGGCATCTTCCTTTTCTCAGCCTTTGCCTCTGCCGGCTTGCCGGGGCTCTCCGGATTCATCGGGGAATTCACGATTCTGATCGGTGCGTATCTGAGCTTGCCCGTCCTCACGATCATTGCCGGTTCTGGTGTGATCCTCGCTGCGATCTATCTGCTGTGGGCATACGAGCGGGTGTTCACAGGTCCAGTGACCAACTCGAAGCTCGAGGGATTGAAGGATCTGGGATTCAGGGAGGTCGCCATCCTGGCCCCGTTGATCGTGCTGATCATCGGGATAGGCGTGTACCCGAAGCCTGTGTTCGATCGAGTCGAGCCCAGTGTGGAGATCATCCTCGACCGCATCGAGGCCGAGACAGAGTTCGAGGTACCCGAATTCGCCAGAGTATCCGACCTGGTCGACATCGATTATGAGGCGGAACGCGAAGTCAGCGACCACGACGACGGAGAGGAGGGCTGATGCAGAACGCATCGTTCCTCCCCGTTGCCTTCGAAGTGATCCAACTCGCCGGAGCACTCCTGGTCCTGCTTGTCGGAGTGATTGCTGGGAAGCAGCGAAGAGTGTGGGCACCCATAGCAGGCGTCACCTTCCTGGCTTCTGCAGGAGCAGGCGTTCTCCAGTGGCGTGCCGTCTCTGAGGGATCAGGAGGATTCTTCTTCTCGACCCAGGAACTCGAGATCATGCGTTCGCCGATGGTCGTGATGGATGGGCTTTCAGCCTTCGCCGCCATCGTGCTTGGGCTTGTCGGGTTCGTGGCCTTGCTCGGATCGTGGGATCTTGTTGCAAGCCTCGGCAAGCGATCCTCTGAGTTTGTTGCATTGACCCTGCTTGCCGTGGCGGGTTTGCACATGATGACGGTGACACCCAATCTGGTCGTGATCTTCATCGGTCTCGAGACCGCGTCGATCAGCTTCTACGTTCTCGCCGGATTCATCAGAGGCTCGCGCAAGTCGGACGAGTCCGCACTCAAGTACTTTCTCCTCGGATCCCTTGCGTCGGCGATGTTCCTATATGGAGTCGCGCTCACATTCGCAGCAACCGGATCCCTCTCGATCTATGGAGTCAACTCGATCAGGGACTTCTTCTCGATCACGATCATCACAGAGCCCGGCATCCTCCTTGCAGGCCTTGCGCTGATGTTTGTGGGCCTCTTCTTCAAGATCTCAGCGGCGCCGTTCCACCAGTGGGCACCGGACGTCTATCAGGGTGCGCCCAGTGGAGCGGTCGGTCTCATGGCGGCTGGCGTCAAGATCGCAGGATTCGCGGCGCTCGCCCGAATATTCATTGGCGGGTTCGTCTCCCAGACCGACGTCTGGGTACCCATAGTTGCCGTGGTCGCTGCGATCTCGATGATCGTGGGCACGACCATGGCCCTTGTGCAGACGGACCTCAAGCGACTCCTCGCATATTCGGGAGTTGCCCATTCGGGGTACCTGCTTGCTGCGATGGTCGGCGGGATCAGAGGTATCCCGCCGATGTGGTTCTATGTCTCCACCTATGCCTTCATGATCGTCGGTGCGTTCACAATTGTTTCCGTGGTGTGTGGACCAGCTTCGACAGCGGCACCGATCGACTCGTTCAAAGGACTCGCGAAGAGATCTCCGGAGATGGGTTGGCTCCTTGCGATCATCATGTTCGGGATGTCGGGAATGCCGTTCTTTGCCGGATTCGTTGGCAAGGTCTTTGCATTCGTGGTTGCGGGCGAGGCTGGGTACATGTGGCTCGTCGTCATCGGCACGTTGACGACCGTGGTCGGCTTTGCGTTCTACCTGCGGGTCGTTTCGGGGATCTTCTCATCGGGCGATGACGACGATCGCGAGATCGATCCGAGTCTGTCTGCAAGGTTCGCGATCGTAATCTCCGCCGTCGCGACCGTTCTGTTCGGTATTGTGCCATGGCCGCTACTAGATGTGGTACGTGAAGCACTCCCATTCTGATCGAAGAGTCCTCCCGAAGACCCGGCACTTCGCGCTCGGGGCCGTTGCTGTGCTCGCGGTGCTGCTCCCATCGCTCACTTCGCTCGGCGCTCTGGTCACCACTGATCGGTACATCGTTGGCGAGGACGACACTGTCACCGAGGACCAGTACGTCACGGCAACCTCGGGACACATCGAAGGCGTCGTGGATGGAGACGTCACCATCTTCTCAGGGAGTCTCACCATCACTGGCGAGGTCACCGGATCGGTGACCGTCTTCTCAGTTGGCAATGTGACCCTTGCCGACGGAGCGAGGATCGGCGGCTCGCTCCGGGGTACTGCTGGAAGCGTGCGTCTGGCCGGAACCGTCGACAGAGATGTGTTCATCGGTGCGGCTTCCATCGTCTTGGATCCAACGGGTGTTGTCGGGCGCGATGTGATGGCCTTCGGTGGCGCGCTGACCGTACGTGGGGACATCGGGCGGGACGTGCGTGGTCGTACGATGCGGATGACCATCGCAGGCACCGTCGGTGGCGACGTTGATGTCGCTACGCAGGGTCTCGACGTTGAGCGCAGCGCCGAGGGAGGTGGTGACGTTCTGTATCGATCCCCTTCGGAAGCTGACATCGATCCATCCGCTCGAATCACCGGGACCATCACGCGGCTCCCCACGAGGGGCAACTTCGTCTACGGGGTCATCCTCAGTCTTGTCACGGTCATCAGCTTCCTCGGGTTCCTGGTTGCCGGAATTGTCTCCTTGTGGATCTTTCGAGGATCTGGCAGCAGGGCAGTCGGTTCGATACTCCGCAAGCCCATCCGTTCGTTCCTGGTCGGACTCGGCACGGTGATCGTGGTCCCGGCAGCCATCGTGATTCTTGCGATGACGCTTGTCGGACTGCCCCTTGCCGCGGTCGGTGTCCTGATCGGTGGAGTTGCGTTCATCATCGGTCCGGTTCCTGCCGTGACGGCACTCGGAAACCGAATACTGATCAACCGTGGCGGCCTCTTTGGAGCGTTCGTCCTCGGAGCTGTTCTGTGGCGCCTGGGGATCTGGTTGATTCCCGTGATCGGTGGCTTCCTGTACCTGATCGGTCTTGTGTGGGGCATCGGGGCATGGGTGATGGGACTTGCTGCCGCACGCCGCGACGATCCAACGCCTGCGGTTCTGCTCCCTGCATCCATGATCGTCGAGGAGGAAATCCCGCCCGACTGGGAACCGCCGTTCGCACCAAGGCACGAGCCCGCCCCTGAGCCAGAGCCTGAGCCAGCTTCCGAGCTGGAAGACGATGTCGAACTTGAGCCTGAGCCTGAGCCAGCTTCCGAGCTGGAAGACGATGTCGAACTTGAGCCAGAGGCAGGATCAGAGGATCGCGCGGATGCTCCGCCTGAAGACCCGGAGCCGGAGCCGGATACGGATGACTGGGGCCTGCCCACGCATTAGGCGAGCGATCACGGATCCGGGGGTGGTTTCTGTCCGTTCGCTCATGCTTGAGGTGATGCGCTCCGAGGATGGCATGAACCGCGGCTGGGCCGGTCACATGTCAGAAGCGAGCTGCTCATACCTCGTAGACGATCGAGTCTGCAAGTTCGATGTCGACCCTGTCACCGACATGGATCGCTTTGCGGGTCGGCACGAGCGCTTCGATGATGGCTCCCTCGTCGAGTTCGATCTCGACGCGTTGGTCGTGGCCGTAGAACTCCCTGTCGATCACCAGTCCGGTTCCGGTTTCGGTTGTTGATGGCATGATCCATTCGGGTCGGATCATCACCCTCGCGTCTGTTCCTTCGGGGAGGACGGTCGGCACTGATCCGAGAACCGTCGGCACCGATCCGTTGGAGACCGTGCCGTCGAACAACACAGCATCGCCAAGAAACTTGGCGACCCATGGACTCACGGGTGTCGCATACACATCGTCCGGCTCGCCGACCTGGCGGATGTGTCCCTCTCGCATGACGGCGATCACGTCGGCAATGGCGAGTGCCTCGGCTTGATCATGGGTAACGAAGATCGCCGTGACACGGGCAGTCTTGAGGATCTTGCGGAGTTCTCGCCGCATTCGCTCTCGTTGTGGGGCATCCAGATTCGAGAACGGCTCGTCGAGTAGCACGACATCTGGCTCGGGTGCGAGTGCTCTGGCCAGAGCGACCCTCTGTTGTTCACCGCCGGACAACTCGTGAGGGAACCGGTCGCCGTGGTTGTCGAGCCCGACGAGATCAAGTACCTCTTCGACTCTCCGGACCCGATCGGAGCCGCGTACCCCGTATCCGACGTTCTCCGCGACGGAGATGTGTGGAAAAAGCGCGTACTCCTGGAACACCATTCCGACGTTTCTGTGCTCTGGGGCGACCATTCTGGTGTCCCCGGAAACGACGTCACCTCGGATGGTGATCGTGCCCGTCATCGGCTGTTCGAAGCCAGCGATTGCCCTGAGGGCTGTTGTCTTCCCGCATCCGGACGGTCCGACGAGCGCCACGAGTGAACCCTCTTCAACGTCGAGCGTGAAGCCTTCGATCGCAGCGATATCGCCGTATCGGACTGTCACTCCGTCCAATGAGATAACTGGATTTGTCATCGGTCCGTCAGGTCCTTCGGTTTGATCGAAAGGTAGTAGACGGGCAACACAGATACAGCGATCAGGATCAACGCCGAGGATGCAGCGCGCGCGTACAGG
>QMQC01000008.1 GCA_003648875.1 Actinomycetota bacterium | reverse complement strand
TCATGAGCGATGGCGGCCAGAGCGTCGATGGTTTCGATGGATGCGAGATCGGCGATCATCGTCGTGATGCATGCTCGATGGCCCGCTCGATCGACGAAGCGACCGACACAAACGCCGCTTCGACAATGCCATCGATATCTGCCTCATGGACCTCGCTCGACACCGCGAACGCGGTGTCTCCGTCGTATCTCGTGTGAGCAGGGCGAACGGTTGCGCCGAGTGCGTCGTGGGCGCGTACAGCCATTCTCCGCATGTCGTTCCGGTCCAAGATCGCGTCCGTCGCGATCGCGATGAGCGTCGTGCTCTGTGCAAATCCGAGCGCTTCGTGCGCAAGCCGATCGGATCTCTCTGATCCGGTCAGACGGTCGCCCGAGAGCGAGTAGACGTCGCCCACGGCATTGAGCGCCACCAAGGCCCCAACCGTTGCGTCGCCGACACGCAGAGACGATGAGCCGATACCCGAAGCGGTGGAGTGCTCGAATCCCGCAAGTTTGCCGACTGTCGCCCCCGTACCTGCTCCAACCGAACCCATTGCGACGGCCTCGCTCGATCGTGCGAGGTAGGCAGAGCGCCCGTTCGCTGCGGTGGGGCGAACATCGGACTCGCCAACCATCAGGTCGTAGAGAATCGCGGTCGGGACGATCGGCACAGGCCCCGTCGGGGTGGGTGCACCTTTCCCTTCTGCCTCGAGCACCGCAACGACGCCGTCGGCGGCAGCGAGACCGAACGCGCTCCCGCCAGCGAACACAAGAGCATTGACTGTCACAGCCTTGATCGCGTCACCGAAGATCGCCATCTCTCGTGTACCCGGTGCACCGCCGCGAACGTCAACAATGCCAACGTTCGGCTCTCGAAACGTGATCACCGTGACACCTGTCATGGCATCGGAGTCCGTGTAGTGGCCGACTGAAACATCACCGACCGCGGTGATCGTGTCGTTAGCCATCGACGGTACCCCCAATGTAGCGGCGTGGAAGACGAGGCCCGAAGTCGCACACGACCTCGTAGCTGATGGTGTCGAGCAGATCCGCCCAATCTTGTGCGGTGATCGCATCATCCCCCTGTTGACCCATGAGTACGACCTCGTCACCAACGTTGACGTCGTCCTGACCGACATCGACGACCACCATGTCCATGGTGACCGTTCCGGCGAAGGAATACCGCTCTTCGTTGATCAGAACGACGCCGGACTCTAAGAGCCTTCGTGGCACCCCGTCGGCATAGCCGATCGGGACGGTGGCGACCCTGCCTGCGGCAGTCAGAGGGCGTCTGCGACCATACGATGGACGAGCACCAACCGAGAGGTCCCGTACATACGCGACATGGCTCACGACCCGCATCGCCGGCTTGAGGTCGATGGACATCCCGCTTTCCGGGTGCGGGCGGAGGCCATAGATGCCGAGACCGACGCGGCACATTCGGTGGCGCGTGTCGGGAAGATCGAACGCGGCCGCGGTATTCGCCGCGTGCACGATCTTCGGCTCGATGCCTTCGGCCTCGAGTGCGGCAACAAAGTCGATGAGCGCGTTGTTCTGCCGACCGGTGTACTGCGGGTCCTCGTCGGCAACGGGGAAGTGGGTGAATACGCCCTGAAGCACCAATCTGTCGTCCTGGTCGATCTTTCTGGCGATCTCGAGCGCCTCGACCGGTGACGCGCCGACCCTGTGCATCCCTGTGTCCAGCTTGAGATGTACCGGATACGGAAGTGTCGATGCGTTCAGGGCAGCCAGGGCAAGGTGCTCGACGAATTCGGTTCTGTACGCTGTTGGTGTGAGTCCATGGGTGACGATCGGGCGAACCTCGCTGAGGCGGGGTTCGGACAGGACCAGGATCGGAATATCGATGTCCGCTTCCCTCAGCCGGACTCCTTCTTCGACAAGTGCAACCGCCAACCAACTTGCGCCACCTCGTATTGCGGCCTCAGCAACGGGAACATCGCCGTGCCCATACGCATCGGCCTTGACGACCGCACAGAGGTCGACTTCGCCGATCGCGGCGCTGATCTGGGCAACGTTGTGCTCGACCGCGTCGAGGTCGATCTCAATCCAGGAAGGACGCATGGTGCTCCGGGTCGCTGCTGAGGCTGCGTTGAACAATACATGTCGGCCAACACACCCCGATACGACGGTAGTCAGACCGTACGGTGTGCGGTGGTGACAGACGCCACCTCGTCGATGAGTCGCTGGGGTGTGATAACGCCGCTCGATGCGATTCTTGAGCCCGCGATCCCGTGGAGATGGACAGCCGACGCAGCAGCGATCGGGACCTCAACGCCACCGGCGACGAACGCAGCAATCATGCCTGCAAGAACGTCACCGGTCCCGATGGTCGCAAGTTCGGGCCCTCCCGAGTCGGAAACGACGGTGACGTCTGAGACGACCAGGGTTGGATTGCCCTTCATCACAACGATCGCACCCGTCTCTTCCGCCAACCATTGTGCTGCCGGTAGGTCAGGATCGAGCCCTGTCAGACGTTTGAATTCCCCGCCGTGAGGTGTCAGCACAGTGGGGGCAGCGCGACCCGCCAGGACATCGAGGCGTGAGATGGCGTTGAGCGCCCCGGCATCAACCACCGCAACGCCGTCGAACCCATCAAGGATGTGCTCGACGAATTCACTCGCGACGGGCTCAAGACCCGGCCCCATCACGAGCACGTCGAATCGGTCGAGCAACGAGAGAACCTCGGACGCATGATTGCGCCACGATGTCGTCTCCGAGGCCTGCATCTGTGGGATGTCGGGCGCACCAGACGCGTATTCACTCGATGTGGCTGCAGTCGTGAAGAGTACGGATGCTCCCGCTCCGCCAGCTATCGCCCCCCTCGCCGCGAACAATGCAGCTCCGGTGAGACCGGGCACTCCGCCAATTGTCGCAACCGCACCCGCAGACCACTTGTGGGTCGTTCTCTGCCTATCCGGAACCTCCACGTCGGCGGTCGTCATGCGGTACATGGCCGGGTCGCCTCCCTCGAGGCCGATGTCGTAGAGGTCCACCTCTCCGCACAGGTCCGGCCCGTCACCCAGGAAGTGACCAATCTTGTACATGTGGAACGTTGCAGTCCGCTCGGCACGGAACACGGCGCCGGCTGCAAGACCGGTGTCCCCGTCGATGCCGGACGGAACGTCGACAGCCAGGACCGGGTACTGGATTTCAGTCCATTGTGCGACCTCGCGTGGCAGCTCACCACTGAATCCGGTGCCCACGAACGCATCGATGGCGAGGTCCCCATGTTCGGGAGGACCGATCGGTTTCACTCGAACGCCAAGGGACGTTGCCGCGGTCATCGCACGCTTGGCGGGCGTGTCATCCGGAGGAACGCCAACATGGTGGACCACGACCGTTGCGCCGCGTCGCGTCAGGTAGCGAGCCGCGACGTACCCGTCACCACCGTTGTTCCCCTTGCCGGCAATGATGTGAACGATGCTCCCGTACCCGATACCCATCCGAGCCGCGGAGAGCGCTATTCCGTTACCTGCCGCCTCCATGAGACGGTCGATGTCCGCAGTGGTCTCAGCATCGACTCGGCGCATCTCGGCGACGCTGAGGATCGGTTCCATCAGGTGTGCTCCTTCTGGGATACGACGAACACCATTGCGTCGTCTCGGGTGTGGGTGATCGTGATCTTGATGTCCACTACACCGAGCATCTCAGCACGCTGGGAAGCCTTGCCGAACAGGTTCACCCTGGGCGGTCCACCTCCCGTGATCTCGACGTGGGTCCAGGGGATACGGCGCCACCCGGTGAAGAGGCTCTTCATCACCGCTTCCTTACCGGCGAAGCGGGCTGCGAGGCGTTCGGACGGGTCGCTGAAGCGGTGTGCGTACTCCCACTCGTGGTCCGTGAAGCATCGTCGCCGGAAACCCTCAGGATCCTTGAGCAGCAACCGACGCACCCTGGCAACGTCTGTCAGGTCTATGCCGAGTCCCACGATTTCCATGGAGGAGAGGCTATCAGCTATCAGCTCCCGGCCATCGGCTCGAATCTGGCTGATGATTGGCGGTTGCCGGCTGCTCTCTCGGCCCTGCATTGGCTGCTGCCTTGGCCAAGTGCCCTTGATCGCGACCCGCTACCAGCCAACGCAACGGTGTCACGCCGGAGAGCACCTCGTTGGGTCGCGCCAACCAGTCCGCAATGGTCATGTCATCGAAGCTCCTCCGTAGCTCCTCGACCACATGACCGAGATCACTTCGGATCCCGGCTTCATCGAACTGAAACTCGAAGTAGACCTCCTCGAGCCAGGTACCTTCAATCCGAAGAAGATCTGGCCGTTGGACTATCTCCTCGAGTGAGATGCCTGCCCGATCGGCTGCCTCTCTCCTGAGCAGGAAATGGCCGTTGAGGATGTGTCCCGTCATCGACTCCTGTCGCTTTCGTCAGCTCCATCGGCCCTACAGCGCACCAACGCTGCAACTGCCTCTGCGATCTCTTCAAAGGTCACTTTCCCGACGTTCCACGTCATGTCGTACCCGGTCAGATCGTCGATGTCCGCGGCGAAGCGCTCCTTGAGCAGCCGAGCGCGATCCGAGTCACGTTTCCGGGCACCGGCTCGAGCCTCGCGCTCCGTGAGTCCATGGGCCTCCATCGCCCTGGCGATACGCACATCTTCCGGTGCGATGACCCGTACGGATACACCGAGGGGCATGTCTGCTGTCACATGGGATCCACCGCGTCCGACGATGATGGTCTTTCCCATCCCAGCGACAGCACGCACGACAAGAAACACTCGATTCATCACCAGCGACTGGTCTGCTGTGGAGCGGAGCATCTGCTGGAAGAAGTCGTTCGTCTTGGATCGGTATTCCTCCTCGATGAGCGAATCGAGGGATCCGGAATATCTCGGATCTCTTGCCACGATCTCACACAGCGATCGGTCGAAAATCCGCCAGCCTCCGAATACGGCGACGTCCTCATGCCGATCGAACACTTCGACCATTGTGTCTGCCAGAGCATGCCCACCGATGCCCGTCTGGCGCGATATCGTCACGAACGGAAGGACGCGCGTCTCCAGCGGAGTGGATGCCGATTCCCGCTGAGCAGCGAAGTGTGCCCGCAGATACCGGTCGATGTCTTCGACACGACTCATTGGCCCTCTGAGAAGATTGTCTCACACGGGGTCCGATATCGGATATTGGGCTCTTCGGAAGCTCGGCCCGGGCCGAGCCATCTGTCATGGTTGAGCAGGTCCCTGCCTACTCCACAGTGACGCTCTTCGCAAGATTTCGTGGTTGATCGATGTCGTGGCCGCGGAGGCGGGCAACGTGATACGCAAGTAGCTGGAGGGGCACCACGGCGGCGACCGGGGCGAGAAGGTCGTCCATCTCCGGGATTCGCATCACGAGATCTGCGTACTTGTCGATATCGCGGTCGGTGTCATATGCAACTGCGATGATCCTGCCACCACGCGCCTTGACCTCCTGAACGGCGGATATCGTCTTGTCATAGACATCTCGCTGAGTGAGGATCACCACAACGGGAACATCATCTGTGATCAAGGCCAGCGTCCCATGCTTGAGTTCCCCTGCCGGCATAGCTTCGGAGTGGAGGTACGAGATCTCCTTGAGCTTCAACGATCCTTCCATCGCAATGGCGTAGTCGAGTCCACGACCGATGAAGTAGACGTCCTCCGCGTCGACGATCGACTCCGCGACCGTGATGGCATCGTTCTCGCGGCTGAGGACTTCATCGATTGCGCCAGGCATCTGGTGTAGACCATGGGCTACCGCTTGCGCCTGCTCCTCGTCAACCGTTCCCCTTGCGGCACCGAGACGGAGAGCAAGCAAGTACTGGGCGATGAGCATCGCCATGTACGCCTTGGTGGAGGCGACCGAGATCTCGGGTCCTGCCCGCGTGTACAGAATGTCGTCGGCGTAACGCGACAGGGTCGATCCCACGACATTGGTGATCCCAAGAATTCTTGATCCATGATCGGGCGCAATGCGCGCTGCAGCCAGCGTGTCTGCAGTCTCACCCGATTGGGAAATGGCGATCATCAGTTCCCTCGGACCGATGATCGGGTCGGCATACCGAAGTTCGTGGGCATATTCGACATTCGTTGGGAGTCTCAGGACACGTCTGAAGATCTCCTGTCCGATCAAGCCTGCGTGATATGCGGTGCCGCATGCCGTGATCCACACACGGTCCAGACCTGCAATGTAGGCGTCGTCGAACTCGACGCCCTCGAGCCAGACGCTTCCGTCAGCCCCGAGCCTTCCTCCAAGTGTCTCTGTGACGACGTCCGGCTGCTCGTGGATCTCCTTGAGCATGAAGTGCTCGTATCCACCCTTCTCTGCCTGTTGGGCATCCCAATCGATGTGAATCACTTCACGATCAATCGACTCGCCACCGATCGTCTCAACCGTCGCGCCCTCAGCGGTCACGATGACCATCTCATCGTCCTCGATGATCAAAAAGTCGCGGGTGCGGTGGAGGATCGCAGGTATGTCGGACGCCAGATAGTTCTCACCCTCACCCAGGCCAACGACCAGCGGACTGATCTTGCGAACCGCAACGATCTTGCCCGGCTCGCGCTTTGACATCACCACAATTGCATAGGCGCCTTCGGATAGGGCGACGGTCTTGCGAACCGCCTCGACAAGATCCCCGTCATACTCCCTCGCCACGAGGTGTGCGAGGAGTTCCGAGTCCGTGTCGGAAGCAAACTCCGCACCCAACGCGGCAAGTTCACTCCTGATGTCCTGGAAGTTCTCGATGATTCCGTTGTGGACGACAACGAACTCGCCGGATGGATCAGCGTGAGGATGTGCATTTGCATCGGATGGCGCACCGTGTGTTGCCCACCGCGTATGGCCTATGCCGATATTCCCGGATGGCTGATCACCTTCGAGGAGCGCCTCGAGATTGGCGATCTTGCCCTCCGCCTTCCGGACACGGATGTCGCCGTTGCTGACAGCAATTCCGGCGGAGTCGTATCCGCGGTACTCGAGTCTCTTGAGGCCGTCAACCAGAATCGGACCAGCTTCCTGTGGCCCGACGTATCCCATGATCCCGCACACGCGCGATCTCCTTTCGTCATGTGACGTGGAGATGCGGATGGCTGGGTTTCCCCACTCACATCGAACTGGACTCTGTTCCCGGGATCACTCCCGGGTTTTGCCCAGCTCGTCACGACCGTGAGCGGCCGAGAGGGCATCCGCCGAACATTTCGATACTCCCTCTTCCTCGTCGCCTCGCTGAGCGAGGGCTGGCGCTGTGAAGAATGCATCTCCGTGTCAGGTCTTGTTGTAGAACACAGACTAGTGGTCTGTCGCAGATTTGGTGTCTGGGTGTCTCTGTGGCGTCGGTAAGGGAGCGGCAGCGAGCGATCCGATAGGGAGCGAAGCGACCGTACCGAAGGCGAAGCGATCCGCGAGCCGAGCGAGCTACGCCAGCTCGCTGGCGACAGCGTCAGCCACGGAGTCTGCGACGCTTGCGGCTTCGCTCTCGCTTGGTGCTTCAACCATCACCCTGATGAGAGGCTCGGTGCCCGATGCTCTCACAAGGATCCGACCCCGATTTCCGAGTTCACGTTCTGCGTCCGCAGTCGCTTTCGCGATCTTCGTGTTCTCCTCCCAGCCGTTCTTCGAGCCGACCTTGACGTTCGTCAGAACCTGGGGCAGTTCGCTCATCACGGTACGCAACTCCCGCAGTTCCTTACCCGTCGATGCGATGACTTCCATGAGGCGAAGGGCGGTGCGGAGCCCATCGCCCGTCGATCGATCCTCGAGCAGGATATGTCCGGACTGCTCGCCGCCGACGACCGCCTTGGACGCCCGCATGGCCTCAACGACGTGCCGGTCGCCAACGGGTGTCACAACAACGTCGATGCCAAGGCGTTCCATTGCCTGGATGAACCCGAGATTCGACATGACTGTCGCCACGACCGTGTTCTTCTCGAGTTTGCCCCGCTCGAGCTGCCACCGGGCGAAGATGGCCATGATCACATCGCCATTGACCACTTGACCGTCCTCATCAACGGCGATGAGGCGGTCAGCGTCTCCATCGAATGCCAGACCGATCTTTCCGTTCGCGGCCCTTGTGACAGCATCGGGATAGGTCGCTCCCACCCCGTCATTGATGTTCATGCCATCAGGCGTATCGGAGATGACCGTGACGGTGGCTCCGACCTTGTTGAACAGGTAGGGCGCGGCGGCGAACGCCGCACCGTTGGCTGTGTCTATGACGAATTCGAGGCCGTGCATGGAGTATTGGACCGTATTGATGACCTTGTCTGCATACCGCTCGATGGCGTCATCCATCACCGACTGGATGCCGATGTTTGGCCCGACTGCCCTCTTGTAGGGGCGATCGTCGAAATACCTACGCTCGATGGCGGTCTCTGTCTCGTCGTCGATCTTCGCGCCATCGCGAGCAAAGAACTTGATTCCGTTGTCCTCGGCTGGATTGTGAGATGCCGAGACGACAACGCCGTAGGTGGCGGCCGTATCCCGAGCCAAACGCGAGACGGCGCCCGTTGGGATGATGCCGAGATCGACTACATCGATACCGACCGAGTTGAACCCGGAAGCAACAGCGGACACAAGCATCGGCCCGGATCTTCGAGTGTCGCGCCCGATGACCACATGGCCCGAAACTTGCTCTCCAGCCGCACGGGCAAGATCGAATGCGATGTCGGGTGTGAGCTCGGAGTTCGCACTGCCGCGAACGCCGTCAGTTCCAAATAGCCGTTCCTGCTCAGTTCCCATTGAATGTGATCCCCCGTCGACTGCGTGTCAGGCTGGGCGATCCCAGACTCTAGCGCTTGGTGAACTGTGGAGCCCTGCGTGCCTTGCGAAGACCGTACTTCTTACGCTCGACCTTGCGGGAGTCCCGTGTCAACATGCCCTCTTTCTTGAGAGCCGGACGAAGCTCAGGATCGAGCTCGATCAGTGCGCGGGCGATGCCGAGCCGAAGAGCATCACTCTGCCCTGTGGTTCCTCCGCCGTGCAGCGTTGCGTTGATGTCGTAGCGTCCCTCGAGGTCTACGACCTTGAATGGTTCGTGCGCACGACGGCGCAGCTCGGGATCGGTGAAGTAGTCGTCCATTGTTCGGCCATTCAGCTTGTACTCGCCTGTGCCGTCATAGATGCGGACACGGGCAACGGAAGTCTTGCGACGGCCAGTGGATTGGATGAGTGGCTGTGCTTTTGCCATCAGGCTCCGGCCTTTCGGTACTTGAGTTCCAGGGTCTCAGGTTGCTGAGCCTGGTGTGGATGGTCGGGGCCGGCGTACACCTTGAGCTTCGTGAGGATCTTGCGTCCGAGGCGATTCTTCGGGATCATGCCCTTGACGGCATGCTCAATGAGGCGTTCAGGGTGTTTGGCACGAACATGCTCGAGCGAGTCTGCACGGAGACCGCCAGGGTACCCCGAGTGACTGAAGTAGATCTTGTCTGTTTCCTTGTTCCCGGACACGTGAACTTTCTCCGCGTTGACGACGACGACGAAATCGCCACCGTCGACGTGAGGTGCGTACGTGGGTTTGCCCTTGCCTCGCAGGATCTGCGCAACTTCGGACGAGAGCCTGCCAAGCGGGGCGTCAGTGGCGTCAACGACGTACCACGAACGCTCGATGTCGCCAGGCTTGGGCGAAAAGGTTCTCTGCAACTGTGCCTTCATGAGGTAACTATCCCGGTAAATGGCGTCAGGAAAAGGCTCCCGGCTGGGAGCGAGTTCATATGGTATCGGTTCCGTGATGTAATGGCCAACCAACTGCGAGCGCAAATCGAAGCCAACTTCCCCAGCGCCGATCGCCACAGGGAGGGCGCCGATGGAGCATTGGGCCCGCCAGATCCCTTGTCATGGTCGTGACACGGGGCCACGACCGCGCCCAACGATCCCTCGCAGACCGGACGATTACGAGGCCTCAGGTACCCAGGACGGCCGGGCCAACGGCTCGTAGTCGTATGCGATGGCAACGAGCACAAGACCATGAGCCGGTACTGCCCCAGCGGACCGGTGACGTTCGGAGGAGGCGAGTATGGCCTGGACGGAGTCCGGTGAGATCCTTCCGCAGCCAACTTCGACACTGGCACCGACGATCGATCGCACCATCTGGTGGCAGAACGAGTTCGCTCCAATCGAGAGCTCAACCATGTCACCATCACGCCGCCACCTGATCCAGAACACTTCGCGCTCTGTCGAAAGCCCATCCTGCTTGCGACAGAACGCCACAAAATCGTGTCTACCGACCAGCGGCGCAATCGCATGGTTCATCGCGTCCACATCAAGGGGTCTCTCGTACGTCCATGTCGTTGCTGCGATCAACGGATCATGCACGTCTGCGTTCTTGATCCGATACCGGTACGCCCTTCCGGTGGCAGAGAATCGTGCACTGAAGTCGTCAGGCACCTCAGCGAGGCTGAGTGCTGCGACCTGTGGGGCGAGTTGACCGTTGAGCGATCTGACCACGCGAGCCGTATCGATCTCATCACACGAGAACGACACAACCTGCTGTGCCGCATGGACTCCCCTGTCCGTGCGGCCGGCAACGACGGTGGGCGCACCGCCTGTGTACGGAGCAAGCACGTTCTCGACCTCACCTTGAATCGTTCGGAGACCGGGTTGTCTTGCGTAGCCGTGGAAGTCCGCGCCGATATACGCAAGATCGAGACGGTACGTCGGCATGTTCAGAAAGTCCGAATGGACCCGAGGATCGCTTGTGCGATCACCATGAGTATCAGGCCGCCCACAGCCGCGGTTGCCGCCTTCTGCATTGAGATGTCGACGGTGTAGGTGAGACCATTTGCAACGATCACAACGAACCACGCTCCACCGAGGACGAAGGCGAGCAGTCCGCTGGGGACCAACAACGCAACGAAGACGACCAGGAGCAGCGTCGGGAAAGCGAATCCGGTGATGCGGAGGTAGATGGCGTAGGTACCGGAAACGTCGAAGATGTACCGACTCACCACATACACGGCCCCCGAGTAGACCACCCAAGCAAAGAGGGCACTGAGGAGGATCTGGACGAGAGTGGTTGGATTTAACAGACTCAGCAACGACGTGCCGAGGCCAAGGGTGATCAGCACCTGGGTGATGGCGACGAGAATCGCCGCGTCGCCCGTTGCGCGGTCGTTGAAATCCATCCACACGAACGCATCGCGCTCGAGCTTGATGGCTTGGAGAAGGCGGCTGAATACGACGCCCACTGAAATCACCCCTTGGATAAGTCAGGCGAGGATACTGCCCGTCGCATGCGAACTCGCCCCAGATCGGCCAGCCGCTGTGCGCCGGATCGAAGGGCGTCGTCGATGCCATACCTCTCGAGATCAGCGAAAGCAACCCACCTGGCCTCGATTACCTCGTCGATCGGCCCGATCCCTTGGCTCACGGCCTGAAAGCCGAGACCAAGGTCGAGGTGCAAGTGGGCCGGGTCACTCCCCCGTTCGGGGATCTCATGGACATCGATTCGAACCGGCCTCGCACCAAGGCTGCGAAGATCCCCAACGCCTGTTTCTTCAAGCACCTCTCGTCGCGCGGCGGCCTCGACCGTTGCATCTCCGACCTCGATGTGGCCACCGGGCTGCAACCAGCGGTCGAGCTTTCGGTGTCGGATCATGAGAAGGGAGTCTCCGTCAGGAGAAAGGACGAATCCAGAAGCTGTGAAGTGCCCTGGCTCGAACTCGGATCGACGCCACATCGTCCTTCCGTTTGCGAGAACCTCGAGCGCCAGATCATGGGACGACTCGTCCAGATCGGGCACGTAGGCGCGCACAACAGACTCAAGATCAGAGGGTCCGGACATCCGCCCGAGCGTACCGGTGCGAATATCGATGACGTCACCTTCTCTGCGTCACTTCTTTGAGCGTCTCGCTCGTCAAGGGAGCCCGATAATGGAGAAGGGCCGACCCATTTGGCCGACCCTCTGTGGACCGCTCACAATGAGCTTTGAGCTCCTATTGCTAGACCAATTCAACCTTGGCCATCTCAGCACCGTCGCCACGACGTGGGCCGAGCTTGACGATTCGAAGATAGCCACCGGGGCGATCCTCATATCGAGGTGCAACATCGTCAAAGAGCTTCGTGACGACGTCATTGTTCTGAATCTTCTTCAAAACAATGCGACGGGCATGGAGATCACCTTGGCGAGCCCTTGTGATCATCTTCTCAGCGTACGGACGAAGCACCTTCGCCTTGGCATGGGTTGTCGTGATCTGCTCGTGCAGAATCAGATCCGCCGTCAGATTCGAGAGAATCTTGCGCTGATGCGACGGCGAGCCACCGAGACGCTTACCCCTCTTTGGGCGTGGCATCAGGCAACGCTCCCCTCGACATCCGCATAGTTCTTCAGCGAGAAGCCAAGTTCGTCGAGCTTTGCAACAACCTCTTCGAGTGACTTCTGACCAAAGTTCGTGATGTTCAGCAGGTCCTCCTCGGTCTTCTCGATCAGCTCACCAACAGACTGCACCTGGGCACGGCGCAGGCAGTTGCGAGGGCGCTCTGACAGATCAAGAGCCTCAATCGGAAGATCGAGATGCTCCTGGCCAGATGGCTCGACAGGTGCGAGCTCGTCCGGCACGAGTGCGTCATAATCGTCCATCTCGGATATGAGCTCAAACAGATTCCTCAGCGTGCCACCTGCTGAGGACATGGCCTCGGCGGGCGTCACGGATCCGTCTGTCTCAACGTCGAGGACGAGGCTGTCGAAGTCTGTTCGCTGACCTACCTGGGTCAATCCGATCCTGTAGGAGACCTTCCTGACCGGTGAGAAGATGGAGTCGATCGGGATGACGCCGATCGTGTCACTCTTCTTGTTCCTGTCCGCGCTGCGATACCCGACGCCGCGCTCAGCCGTTAGTTCGACTTCGAGCTTGCCTGAAGTGGCGAGAGTCGCAAGATGCAGATCAGGGTTCGCGATCTCTACGCCCGCTGGGGCCTTGAGATCCCCCGCAGTGACCTCTCCCTTGCCCTTTGAGGATAGATACAGCGTCTGCTGTTCGTCTGAGTCGATGCGCAGAACGACCTGTTTCAGGTTCAGGATGAAGTCAACAACATCCTCCACGACACCTTCGATCGTGGAGAACTCATGTTGAACACCATCGATACGAACTGATGTGATTGCGGCTCCGGGTATGCGCGACAACAGCGTGCGACGCATCGTGTTCCCGAGTGTGTGACCGAAGCCTGGCTCGAGGGGCTCAACGACGAACTTCGAACGATCGTCGGTGAGTGGTTCCTCTTCGATTGTGGGGCGCTGGGTGATGAGCACATTCGCTCCTGTGTTCGTGGTTCGGTTTCGCCGATCTACTTGGAGTAGAGCTCGACGATGAGTTGTTCCTTGATTTCGGTATCGATCTGTTCGCGAGATGGCAGAGAGTCGATGGTGATCTTGCGATCTCCGGGATCGACCTCGATCCACTCAGGCACAGTCCGCCCGACAGTGTCGATCGCGTGCTGAATAGGGAGAATGTTGCTGCTTCGTTCCTTGACAGTGATCACGTCGCCTGCACGCACCTGGTACGACGGGATGTCAACTCTCCTGTCATTGACGAGAAAATGGCCGTGGTTGACGAGTTGACGGGCCTGCGGGCGTGTGCTCGCGAGGCCCGAACGGTACACAACATTGTCGAGACGGGTCTCGAGGATCACGAGCAAGGTTGTGCCGGTGATGCCGGACGCCTTCGCAGCGATCTTGTAGTACCGACGGAACTGCTTCTCGAGCACTCCATACATGAACTTGAGCTTCTGCTTCTCGCGGAGCTGGATCTGATACTGGGACTCGCGAATCCGTCCACGACCATGCTGGCCCGGTGGGTACGGCCTGCGATCGTAGTACTTCGCCTTGTTCTCGTCGAGGAGCTGGCGAGCCCTGCGGCTCACCTTCGTCCTCGGTCCGGTATATCGAGCCATGGTTAACGACCCTTCCGCTTCTTTGGACGGCACCCATTGTGAGGTACAGGTGTCACGTCCTTGATCCCTGTGATCTCGATGCCCATGTTCTGCAGCGTACGAATGGCAGTCTCACGACCAGAACCCGAACCTCTGACGATGACGTCAAGCTTGCGAATCCCCATCTCTCCTGCCTTGCGGGCAGCCTGTTCAGCAGCGACCTGGGCTGCGTAGGGAGTGGACTTGCGCGAACCTCTGAACCCCACAGAACCGCCAGATGTCCATGCGGCAACCTTGCCGTCCTGGTCTGTGATCGTGAGGATCGTGTTGTTGAACGTAGCCTTGATGTGCATCTGGCCGTGGGAGATGATCTTCTTCCCACGTCGCCGACGAGGAGCTGCAGCGACAGCTGCGGCCAGGGCATCGGCAGGTGTAGCGGGAGCAGCAGGTACCTCAGGAGCAGGTGCCTCGGGAGCGGGTGCCTCCGCTGCAGGAATCTCTGGCGCTTCTGGAGTTGTTTCAGGAGCTGCCTCGGGAGCAGCCGCGACGTCGCCCTCCGTCGCGGACTCGGATGCAGCAGCCTCTGGCTGTTTGTCTGACGTGGTCATACCTTGGTGACCTTCTTCCTACCTGCGATCGCAACACGCTTGCCCTTGCGTGTACGCGCATTCGTGTGGGTCCGCTGACCACGCACGGGGAGACCCCTACGGTGGCGGAGCCCCTGGTAGCTACCGATCTCGATCTTCCGTTTGATGTTCTGGGCAATCTCGCGACGGAGGTCACCCTCGATCTTGTAGTTGGAATCGATGAACTGGCGGATTCGCAGGACCTCGGCATCTGTGAGGTCGCGGACCTTCGTGTTGTAGTCGATGTCAAGCGCAACGAGGGCCTGATTCGCCCTCGAACGCCCGATCCCGAAGACATAAGTGAGACCGATCTCGATCCTCTTGTCTCTCGGGAGATCAACTCCGGCAATGCGTGCCATTCGTTACTTACCCCTGACGCTGCTTGTGGCGAGGGTTCTCACAGATCACCCACACGCGGCCATGCCGCCGGATGATCCGACACTTCTCGCACATCTTCTTCGCTGAAGCTGAGACTTTCATAGAACCGTGATCCTGCCTCGGTACTTCGTTGGGACGTCGTGTCGCCAAGCACCGTGGGATCCACCGGGAGTCCCGAGTGATTGACATCTACACCTTCGGAGGCCAAGCGGAACCCAGGCTGGACCTGGGGGGTTGGCAGTCCGTCGATATCAACGACGTCATTTGTTCACAAGAAATCACAGCCCGAACCCGGACTGCTGAGCGCAGCTTAGGTACCGCTGCGCGATAGCGTCAATTTGTATCAGAGCGCTCGCTTCCAGAAGCCAGAACGTTCCGCTGGCGCATCATTAGGAGACGCTGGAGGCTCTCGGTGTCTGGCATCTGGCATTATCCATTGATGATGTTTACGCACGCCGCGTTGAGCACGTCGGTTCCGGCGCCGACATCGAAGCAGTCGGTCACCTGGATCGACATGTCGCCGCCGTAGAACGACGAAGAACGCATCGTACCTGCCGCCCCTTGGTCAAGCGTCATGGTGGCGGATTCCCAGTCTCCCGGCTGACCGCTGGTCCACGCATCGAAGTATGCGACGAGTTCGTCGAACCTGTCCTTCGCGTAGGAAACCCCAACCATGGACTCATCATCCGTTGTGAAGACGCCCGTCACCTTGTAACCATCTGGAAGAGGCACACCGAATCCATCCGGGAGCTCTCCCCCACCGATGGAAATCGACCCCTCATCCGTTTCGATCTTGACCAGACCGGTGTCTGTGTCGATCTCGACATCGCTCACGCCTGCGACCTGCTCGGCAAGCTGCTCAGAGAGCTCCTCCGAGGCTGACTGACAGGCCGTGAGCACGAGCGTTGCTACGACGAAGATTGCTGCCGTTCGTTTCATGATCCCTCCACGCTCGTCTCTGCTTCCCCTGACGTGCCAAACCAAGCATAGGCCACGATGACATGGGCGTAGGAATCCTGTACGGTCAATCGATGCAGCACATCATCGTATTCGACGTCAACGAGACCCTTCTCAATCTCGAACCGGTTCGCATCTGGTT